>DASQXT010000496.1:0-2745 GCA_035639575.1 Geodermatophilus sp. | reverse complement strand
GGCGTGCCGTACTCCGTCGTCCGCTGCCGGGCCGGGCGGCCGATCGCGGCGGCCACCGCCTCCAGCTCGGCGATGGTCTTCAGCGAGCCGTTGGTGCTGCCGGCCATCCGGCTGATCGTCTCCTCCATCAGCGTGCCGCCGAGGTCGTTGGCCCCGCCGGTCAGCACCGCCTGCGTGCCGACGTCGCCGAGCTTGACCCACGAGGTCTGGACGTTGGGGATGCGGCCGTGCAGCAGCAGCCGGGCGACCGCGTGCACCGCGCGGTTCTCGCGCACCGTCGGGCCGGGGCGGGCGACGCCGGCGAGGTAGATCGGCGAGCTGTGGTGCACGAAGGGCAGCAGCACGAACTCGGTGAACCCGCCGGTGGCGTCCTGCACCCGGGCCAGCGTGCGCAGGTGCGCCACCCAGTGGGCGGGGGTGTCGACGTGGCCGTACATCATCGTCGACGTCGTCGGGAGGCCCACCCGGTGCGCGGTGGTGATGATCTCGATCCAGGTGGCGGTGGGCAGCTTGCCCTTGGTCAGCACCCAGCGGACGTCGTCGTCGAGGATCTCCGCCGCCGTCCCGGGGACCGAGTCCAGACCGGCCTCCTTCGCGGCGACCAGGAAGTCGGCGAACGACAGCCCGGTGCGGGCGGCGCCGTTGACGATCTCCATCGGGGAGAAGGCGTGCAGGTGGATGCCGGGGGCGCGGCGCTTCACCTCGCGGGCGAGGTCGAGGTAGGCGGTGCCGGGCAGGTTGGGGTGGATGCCGCCCTGCATGCAGATCTCGGTGGCCCCGGCCGCCCAGGCCCGGTCCACCCGCGTCCCGACCTCCTCCAGGGACAGCGTGTAGGCGTCGGCGTCGGTGCGCCGCTGGGCGAAGGCGCAGAACCGGCAGCCGGTGTAGCAGACGTTGGTGAAGTTGATGTTCCGGTTGACGACGTAGGTGACGTCCTCGCCGACGGTGTCCCGGCGGACGGCGTCGGCGAGCGCGCACAGCGCCTCGAGGTCCGCGCCGTCCGCGCCCAGCAGCGCCAGGTACTGCGCGTCGGTCAGCCCCGCCGGGTCGGTCTCGGCGGACCGCAGGGCGGCGTGCACGGCCGGGTCGCCGGCGGCGAGCGCGGTCGAGTGCCCGTCGCGGGCGCTCTCGGTGCGCGCGCGCAACTCGGCCCAGTCGCCGTAGACGGCGTCGAAGTCGCTGCGTCGGTCGCCGGTGCGCCCGGTGGTGTCGACCTCGACGTGCAGGTCGGTGCGCCCGGACGACGTCCACGCCTCGTCCGGCTCCTGCCACGGCAGCCCGGCCGGCACGCGGCCCTCCACCGCCAGCCCGTCGGGGCCGGCCAGCGCGGCGACGTGCGGGCGCACCCGCGGGTCCAGCCACGGCTCCGGCTGCAGCACGTACGGCGGCTGCGCGGCCAGCCGCTCGCGCAACTCGTAGCCGGCCTCGGCGGTGAGCGCCGCGAGCTTGTCGGTGTTCGGCCAGGGCCGCTCGGGGTTCACGTGATCGGGCGTCAGCGGGGAGACCCCGCCCCAGTCGTCGACGCCCGCGCGCAGCAGCAGGCCCAGCTCGGTGGAGTCGCTCAGGTTCGGCGGCGCCTGCACCCGCGCCGCAGGTCCCAGCAGCAGCCGGGTGACGGCGACCGCGGCCACGTACTCCTGCAGCTCCAGGTCGTCGTGGGCGGCCATCGCGGTGCGCGGCTTGGCCCGGAAGTTCTGGACGATGACCTCCTGCACGTGCCCGTGCCGGCCGGCGGCGGCCCGGATCTGCAGAACGGCGTCCACCCGCTCGGCGTAGCTCTCCCCGATGCCGAGCAGCACGCCGGTGGTGAAGGGGACGGCGGAGCGCCCGGCGTCCTCCAGCACGCGCAGCCGCACCGCGGGCTCCTTGTCCGGGGAGCCGAAGTGCGGGCCGCCGGGGGTCGACCACAGCCGGGTCGCGGTGGTCTCCAGCATCATCCCCATCGAGGCGGAGACCGGCTTGAGCCGCTGGATCTCCTCCCAGCTGAGCACCCCGGGGTTGAGGTGCGGCAGCAGCCCGGTCTCCTCCAGCACCCGGATCGCCATCGCCCGCAGATAGGCCAGCGTGGAGTCGAAGCCGTGCGCCTCCAGCCACGAGGCGGCGACCGGCCAGCGCTCCTCGGGCCGGTCGCCGAGGGTGAACAGCGCCTCCTTGCAGCCCAGCGCCGCGCCGGCCCGGGCGATGTCGAGCACCTCGTCGGGGGAGAGGTACGGCGCCCTGCCCTCCCGGCGCAGCTGCCCGGGCGTGGTCACGAAGGTGCAGTAGTGGCAGCGGTCGCGGCACAGGTGGGTGAGCGGGATGAACACCTTGCGGCTGTAGGTGACCACGCCCGGCCGCCCGGCCGAGGCCAGCCCGGCGTCGCGGACCCGGCCGGCGGCGGTGAGCAGCCGGTCCAGCGGCTCACCCTCGCCCAGGCCGCGGGCGTGGAGCAGCGTCTCGGCCTCGACCGCATCGAGGGTCACCCCCCGCTCGGCACGGGTCAGGGCGCGGCGGACGGCGGACTCCGACGGGTTCAGCGGCTCGCTCATCGGTCCCGACGCTAGTTGACGGACCGCCTCGCACCCACCTCCGGCCGCACCTCCATGATCACCGGCTGACGCGGGCGAGCCGGGGGTCCCGGGATCCGCACGCGGAACCCGGCGGGGGTCCTCGCTCAGAGGTCGCGGCGGGAGAAGGCGAGCGCGGCCAGCCCCCACACCATGGCCACCCAGACGACCGTCCACGCCAGGTAGGCCACGGTGAGCG
>DASQXT010000495.1:0-19633 GCA_035639575.1 Geodermatophilus sp. | reverse complement strand
GTGGCGACCTCGCCGGTGCCGATCGCCCACACCGGCTCGTACGCGATCACGATGCCGGTGCCGTCTCCCGGGCTCGTGACCTGCTCGGCGGTCAACCCCTCGAGCGCGGCCTCGAGCTGGGTGGTGCAGTGCGGGACGTGCTCGCCGGCCCGGCGCACCTCCAGCCCCTCCCCCACGCAGAGGATCGGCACCAGCCCGTGCCGCAGGGCCGCCTGCACCTTGCCGGCCACCACGGCGTCGTCCTCACCGTGCAGCATGCGCCGCTCGGAGTGCCCGACGACGACGTAGCGGCAGGCCAGCGCGGCGAGCATCGCGCCGCTGACCTCGCCGGTGTAGGCGCCGGAGTCCTGCGTCGACAGGTCCTGCGCGCCATAGCCGATCTCGAGCTTGTCGCCGGTCACCAGCGTCTGCACGCTGCGCAGCGCGGTGAACGGCGGCAGGACGACGACCTCGGCGGCCTCCAGCTCGGTCTCCTTGAGGCTGAAGGCCAGCTTCTGCACCAGGCCGATCGCCTCGAGGTGGGTGAGGTTCATCTTCCAGTTGCCGGCGATGAGCGGCCGGCGCCCCTCACGGCGTGCGGGAGTGCTCCTGCGTGCCACGTCCGTCCTCCTCGCTCAGTCGGCCAGCACCGCGAGGCCGGGCAGCTCCCGGCCCTCGAGGTACTCCAGCGACGCGCCGCCGCCGGTGCTGATGTGGCCGTAGGCGGCCTCGTCGAGGCCGAGTTGGCGCACCGCGGCGGCGGAGTCCCCGCCGCCGACGACCGACAGGCCGTCGACCGCGCCCACAGCCTCGGCCACCCCGCGGGTGCCGGCCTGGAACGGCGCCAGCTCGAACACGCCCATCGGGCCGTTCCAGAAGACGGTGCGGGCACCGCCCAGCTCGCGGCCGAACGCCTCCACCGTGCGCGGCCCGACGTCCAGGCCCATCTGGTCGTCGGGGATCTGGTCGACGGGGACGGTGCTGGTCTCCGCCTCGGCGCTGAACTCCGGCGCGCAGACGACGTCGAGGGGCAGCACGATCCGCTCCCCCGCCTCGCTCAGCAGCCGCCGGCAGGTCTCGACCTGGTCGGCCTCCAGCAGCGACTTCCCGACGCCGTGGCCCTGGGCGGCGAGGAAGGTGAAGCACATCCCCCCACCGACCAGCAGCCGGTCGACCTTGGGCAGCAGCGCCTCGATGACGGCGAGCTTGTCGCTGACCTTCGAGCCGCCGAGCACCACGACGTAGGGCCGCTCGGGGTCCCGCGTCAGCCGGGTCAGCACGTCGAGCTCGGTGGCCACCAGCCGCCCGGCGACGTGCGGCAGTCGCAGCGCCACGTCGTACACCGAGGCGTGCTTGCGGTGCACCGCACCGAACGCGTCGTCGACGAAGACGTCGGCGAGGGCGGCGAACCGGTCGGCCAGCCCACCCCGCTCGGTGTCGTCCTTCGACGTCTCGGCGGCCTCGAAGCGCACGTTCTCCAGCAGCAGGACGTCGCCGTCGCCGAGCGCCCCGGCGCGGGTCCGGGCGTCGTCCCCCGCGACGTCGGACGCCAGCGGGACGTCGGTGCCGAGCAGCTCCCCGAGCCGCGCGGCGACCGGCGCCAGCGAGTACTGCGGGTCCGGCGCGCCCTTGGGCCGACCCAGGTGGGCGGCGACGACGACCCGGGCGCCGGCGTCGCGCAGCGCCTGCAGCGTGGGCAGGCTGGCGCGGATCCGACCGTCGTCGGTGATGGCCCGGGTGGTCTTGTCCAGCGGGACGTTCAGGTCGGCGCGCAGGAACACGCGCCGACCCGAGACGCCCTCGGCGAGCAGGTCGTCGAGGGTCCGCATCGTTACAGCGATCGCCCGACGAGCTCGACGGAGTCGACGAGGCGGTTCGAGTAGCCCCACTCGTTGTCGTACCAGCCCAGCACCTTGGCCATCGGGCCGAACACCTTGGTGAGCTTGGCGTCGTAGATGCACGACGACGGGTCGGTGACGATGTCGGAGGAGACGATCGGCGCGTCGGTGTAGGTGAGGTACTTGCCCAGCGGGCCGGCGGCGGCCTCGCGGTAGGCGGCGTCGATGTCCTCGGCGGAGGCCTCGCGGGACAGCTGGACGGTGAGGTCGGTCGCCGAGCCGGTGGGCACGGGCACGCGGATCGCGTAACCGTCGAGCTTGCCCTTCAGCTCGGGCAGCACCAGTCCGATCGCCTTCGCGGCGCCGGTCGAGGTCGGCACCATGTTGAGCGCGGCGGCGCGGGCGCGGCGCAGGTCCTTGTGCGGGCCGTCCTGCAGGTTCTGGTCGGCGGTGTAGGCGTGGATGGTGGTCATCAGGCCGCGCTCGATGCCGAACGCGTCGTTGAGCACCTTGGCCAGCGGGGCCAGGCAGTTGGTGGTGCAGGACGCGTTGCTGATGATCGTCTGAGAACCGTCGTACAGGTCGTCGTTGACGCCCATGACGATCGTCAGGTCGTCGCCGGTGGCCGGCGCGGAGATGACGACCTTCTTGGCGCCGCCGGCGTCGACGTGCTTGCGCGCGTCGTCGGCCTTGGTGAAGAAGCCGGTGGACTCGACGACGACGTCGACGCCCAGGTCACCCCAGGGGAGGTTCCCCGGGTCGCGCTCGGCCAGCACCTTGAGGGTGGCGCCACCGACCTTGATCCCGTCGCCGACGGCGGAGACCTCCTCGGGGAACGTGCCCAGGATGCTGTCGTACTTCAGCAGGTGCGCGAGCGTCTCGGGAGTGGTCAGGTCGTTGACCGCCACGATCTCGATGTCCTTGCCACTGGCGGCGGCCGCCCGGTAGAAGTTGCGCCCGATCCGGCCGAAACCGTTGATGCCCACTCGTACGGTCACAGCTGACCCTCCATGTGTTCGACGGGACTGTCGCCTCGGTCGGCCGCGCGGGCGCGCGGCCGCGATCTGCGACGACCCTATCGGCCAGGGCCCCGGTCGTCCGGTCCAGGTTCAGCGACCGGGCACCGGCTCCGCCACGCCGCCGCTGCCCGCAACGGGGACGTGCCCCCCGTCCGGACCGCCGGGCGCGACCGGTCGCACGTCTCGTGAGCCGGGCACCGACGCCCGGCCCGACCGGCTGGAGGCCCTCCACCCGGTGGGGTGAAGGGCCTCCGTGAGGATCGCCGGGCAGTCCCCTCCGGGGACCGCGGTGCCGGCCGCTACTGGGTCAGCATGTCCTCGGTGACGACGGACTCGGTGTCGGGGATGCCGAGGTCCTTGGCCCGCTTGTCGGCCATGGCCAGCAACCGGCGGATCCGGCCCGCGACGGCGTCCTTGGTCATCGGCGGCTCGGCGCGCTGGCCCAGCTCCTCCAGCGACGCCTGGCCGTGCTCGAGCCGCAGCCGGCCCGCGATGAGCAGGTGCTCGGGGGCGTCGCCGTCGAGGATCTCCAGCGCCCGCTCCACGCGGGCGCTGGCCGCGACCGCGGCGCGGGCCGAGCGGCGCAGGTTGGCGTCGTCGAAGTTGGCCAGCCGGTTGGCGGTCGCCCGGACCTCGCGGCGCATCCGCCGCTCCTCCCAGGCCAGCACCGCGTCGTGGGCGCCCATCCGGGTCAGCAGCGCGCTGATCGCGTCGCCGTCCCGCACCACCACCCGGTCGGCGCCGCGGACCTCGCGGGCCTTCGCGGCGATGCCCAGCCGGCGGGCCGCACCCACGAGCGCCATCGCGGCCTCGGGCCCCGGGCAGGTGACCTCCAGCGAAGAGGAGCGGCCCGGCTCGGTCAGCGAGCCGTGCGCCAGGAAGGCCCCCCGCCAGGCGGCCTCCGCGTCGTTGATCCCACCGCTGACCACCGACGGCGGCAGCCCGCGGACCGGGCGACCGCGCTGGTCGACCAGCCCGGTCTGCCGGGCCAGGCCCTCGCCGTGCTTGGCGATGCGGACCAGGTAGCGCACCCCGCGGCGGATGTTGCCGCCGGCCAGCACGCTCACACCACTGGTGTAGCCGTAGACCTCACTGATGTCGCGACGCAGGCGACGGGCCACCGACCCGGTGTCCAGCTCCGCCTCGATGACCACCCGGCCACCGACGATGTGCAGGCCGCCGCTGAACCGCAGCAGCGCGGTGACCTCCGCCTTGCGCTCGGAGGTCTTCGTGCACTCCACGCGCGACAGCTCGTCCTTGACCATGGCCGTCATCGCCATGTCGTCCACCCCCACGTTCCCCCGGGCTCAACCAGCCCCATGTGCGGCGTTCCCTTCGTCTCCCCCTCGGACCGGATCCGGTACGTGAGGTTGCGGTACCGGCCCGCGTTCGTCCATGCCCTGCCGCGTCCCGAGCGCCTGCCGGAGAGCTCCGGCCAGGCGTGCCGGGTCGTGCCGCGGCACGCCGCCGTCCTCGGCGACCGGGGCCAGCACGAGCTCGGCACCGCACTCACGTACCGCAGACAGGAGACCACAGCGGTCAACCACCGATTCCTCATCGGCGATCACCGTGTGCAATGCCACTCCGCCGAGATGGCCCTGCAGGACGGTCAGGTGCTCCTCCGGCGAGAACCCGTCGGTCTCCCCCGGCTGCGGTTCGAGGTTGAGGACGACGACCACCCGGGCGCTGCTCGCGGCGAGCGCGGCGCGCAGCCGCGGCACCAGCAGGTGCGGCAGCACGGAGGTGTACCAGGAGCCCGGGCCCAGCGAGACGACGTCGGCCGTGGCGATGGCGTCGAGGACGGCGGGGTGCACCGGGGGGTCGGCCGGCGCGACGAGGATGTGGCGCACCCGGCCGGGGGTCGCGGCGATCGCCGACTGCCCGCGGATCGTGCGGGTGCGGACCGGGTCGTCGGGGTCGGCGCTCTGCACCTGGGCGACCAGGTCGAGCGGGACCTCGGCCATCGGCAGCACCCGACCGCAGGCGCCGAGCAGCCGGCACACGTCGTCCAGTGCGCGGACGGTGTCCCCGCCGTGCATCTCGGTCAGCCCGGTGAGCACGAGGTTGCCCACCGAGTGGCCCGCGAGGACGCCCGTGCCGCCCAGGCGGTGCTGCAGCAGCGCCGCCAGCTGCCGGGTGTCCTCGCGCTCGCCGGCCAGGGCGGCCAGGGCCATGCGCAGGTCCCCGGGGGGCAGCACGGGCATCTCCCGGCGGATCCGCCCCGAGGAGCCACCGTCGTCGGCGACGGTGACGACCGCGGTGAGGTCCGGCGTGATCCGGCGCCAGGCGGCGAGCGCGGCGGCCAGGCCGTGGCCCCCGCCGAAGGCGACGACCCGCGGGGGCCGGGCCGCGGTCCCCTCCGCGGCGGCGGGCCGGACGGACTGCGCGGCGCCCACTACTCGCGGCCCAGGTCGCGGTGCTGGACGGCGGCGTCGACGCCGTCGGCGCGCAGCCGGCGGGCGAACTCCTCGGCGATGGCGACGCTGCGGTGCTTGCCGCCGGTGCAGCCCACGGCGAGGGTGAGGTACCGCTTGCCCTCGCGCCGGTAGCCGGGGATGAGCAGCCGCAGCACGTCGGTGTAGCGGTCGAGGAAGGGCCCGGCGTCCTCCTGGCCGAGGACGTAGTCACGCACGTCCGGGTCCTGGCCGGTGTGCGGGCGCAGGTCGGGCAGCCAGTGCGGGTTGGGGAGGAAGCGGGCGTCGACGACGAGGTCGGCGTCCAGCGGCAGGCCGTACTTGAACCCGAAGCTGAGCACCGTCGCGGTCAGCGGCGGCGTCTTGCCCTCGCGGGCGAAGGCGTTCTCCAGCGTGGCGCGCAGCTGGTGGACGTTGAGGTCGCTGGTGTCGACCCAGAGGTCGGCCTCGCCGGCGATGCCGGTCAGCAGCCCCCGCTCCTCGGTGATGCCGTCGGTGAGCGTGCCGCCGCCCTGCAGCGGGTGCTCCCGCCGGTTGGACTCGTAGCGGCGGACCAACACCTCGTCGCGCGCGTGCACGTAGACCACCCGCGGGCGGTGGCCGGCCTCGGCGAGCACCCGGATCGCCTCCTGCAGGTCGCTGGAGAAGGCCCGGCTGCGCACGTCGACGACGGCGGCGAACCGGCGGACGTCGCCGCGCGCGCCGAGCTCGACCATCGGCAGCAGCAGCGCCGGCGGCAGGTTGTCGACGACGAACCAGCCGAGGTCCTCCAGCACCCGCCCGGCGCTGTTCTTGCCGGCGCCGGAGAGCCCGGTGACGACGACGACGTCCAGCGGCTGGGTCCCGGTGGACGACGGGTCCAGCGGCGGCGGGACGTCGCTGTGCGGGTGGCCGGGCGTGCCGGGGGGCAGCTCGAGGTGGGCGGTGTCCCGGTGGTCGGTGTCCTGCACGGCGTCCTGGTGTCCGGTGTCCTCTGCTGCGGTGTCCTGCGGTGCGGTCTCGACCCGTTCGGTCACGAGGCCACCAGTCCGACCTCGGCGGTCGCACCGGAGCCGCTGCGGGGCGTGCCGCGTTCGGCCGGGCCGGCCGGGGCGGTGGTCGTCTCCATGGTCTCCTCCGCGGCGGCGTCGTCCGCCTGCGCCTCCGCCGCCTCCGCCTCCGCCGGCTGTGCCACCGCCGCGAGCACGGCCTCCGCCGTCCGCCGGCCGATGCCGGGCACGGCGACCAGCTCCTCGACGGTGGCGGCCCGCAGCCGCTTGAGGGACCCGAACTGCTTCATCAGCGCCTTCCGCCGCGTCTCCCCGAGACCGGGGACGTCGTCCAACAGGGAGACCAGCATGCTGGTGGACCGCTTCTGCCGGTGGTAGGTGATCGCGAAGCGGTGCGCCTCGTCGCGGACGCGCTGCAGCAGGTACAGCGCCTCGGAGGTGCGCGGCAGGATGACCGGGTCCGACTCCCCGGGCAGCCACACCTCCTCCATCCGCTTGGCCAGGCCGCAGACGGCGACGTCGACGACGCCGAGCTCGTCGAGCGACCGGGCGGCCGCGGCGACCTGGGGCGCACCGCCGTCGACCACGAGCAGGTTCGGCGGGTAGGCGAACCGCCGCGGCCGGCCCTCCTCCGCGGCGATCCCCTGCTCGTCGCGACGGTCGGCCTCCTCCTTGAGGTGGCGGGCGAACCGGCGGCGGACGACCTCGGCCATCGCCGCGGTGTCGTCGGTGCCCTGGTGGACCGAGAAGCGGCGGTAGTCCGACTTCTTCGCCAGCCCGTCCTCGAACACCACCATCGAGGCCACGACGTTGGTCTGCTGGACGTGCGAGATGTCGATGCACTCGATCCGCAGCGGCGCCTCGGGCAGCTCGAGGGCCTCCTGCAGCTCCGAGAGCGCCAGCGAGCGCGCCGTGAGGTCGCTGGCCCGCTTGACCCGGTGCCGGGCGAAGGCCTCCTTGGCGTTGCGCTCCACCGTCTCCAGCAGGGCCCGCTTGTCGCCGCGCTGCGGCACCCGGAGGCTGACCCGGCTGCCGCGGAGCTCGCTGAGCAGCTCCTCGTAGACGTCGGCGTCGTCGGGCAGCTCGGGGACCAGCACCTCGCGGGGTACCGCCTCCCCCGCCTCGCCGACGCCGGTGGCCTCGTCGACGCCGCCGTAGACCTGCAGCAGGAACTGCTCGACCAGCTGGCCGGTGCCGACCTCCTCGACCTTGTCGACGATCCAGCCGCGCTGGCCGCGCACCCGCCCGCCGCGGACGTGGAAGACCTGCACCGAGGCCTCGAGCTCGTCCTGCGCGAAGGCGACGACGTCGGCGTCGGTGCCGTCACCGAGGACGACGGCCTGCTTCTCCATCGCCCGCCTGAGGGCGCCGAGGTCGTCGCGCAGCCGGGCGGCCTTCTCGTACTCCATCGCCTCGGCGGCGGCGGCCATCTCGCGCTCGAGGCGGCGGACCATCTGGTCGGTGCGGCCGGCCATGAACTCGACGAAGCCGTCGACGATCTCCCGGTGCTCCTCGGCGGAGACCCGGCCGACGCAGGGGGCGGCGCACTTGCCGATGTAGCCGAGCAGGCACGGGCGGCCGATCTGCCCCGCGCGCTTGAAGACGCCGTTGGAGCAGGTGCGGGCCGGGAAGACCCGGGTGAGGGTGTCGAGCGTCTCCCGGATGGCCCAGGCGTGCGCGTACGGGCCGAAGTAGCGCACGCCCTTCTTCTTCGGGCCGCGCATCACCTGCAGCCGCGGGTACTCCTCGTTCAGCGTCACGGCCAGCGACGGGTAGCTCTTGTCGTCGCGGTAGCGGACGTTGAACCGCGGGTCGAACTCCTTGATCCAGTTGTACTCGAGCTGGAGGGCCTCGACCTCGGTGCCGACGACGGTCCACTCGACGCTGGCCGCCGTCGTCACCATCTGCCGGGTGCGCGGGTGCAGGCCCGCCACGTCGGCGAAGTAGCTGTTCAGCCGCTGCCGGAGGCTCTTGGCCTTGCCGACGTAGACGACCCGGCCGTTGGGGTCGCGGAACTTGTAGACGCCGGGTGACTCCGGGATGCTGCCGACCGCCGGTCGGTACG
Organism: Geodermatophilus sp.; assembly: GCA_035639575.1. Classification (GTDB taxonomy): domain Bacteria; phylum Actinomycetota; class Actinomycetes; order Mycobacteriales; family Geodermatophilaceae; genus Geodermatophilus. The sequence goes on along the minus strand of DASQXT010000495.1, from coordinate 11,329 downwards.
TGGACGGGTCGGGCATGTACCCCAGGTTAGGTGGGCCGGACGACGGTTCGCCGTCCAGATGACACCGGTGTGATCCGGACGCGGGTCAGCCGCCGAGCCGGGCCCCCAGCCAGGCGAGCAGGTCGCCGGTCACCTCGTCGCGGTTGGTCTCGTTGAACACCTCGTGCCGGGCGTCGGGGTAGACCCGCAGCTCCACCGGCAGGCCACGGTCGCGCAGCAGGTCGGCCAGCGCGGCGACCTGGGCGGCGTCGGTCCCGCCGACCGGGTCGCGCTGCCCGGCCAGCAGCAGCACCGGCAGCCCGTCGGGGAGCCCGGCCACGCCCGTGGGGCTCGCCGCCCGGGTGACCAGGGCGAACATCGCGGCGCCGTAGCGGTACGTGGGCGGGACGTCGTCGCCGCACAGCGGGTCGGCCAGGTAGGCGTCGACCTCCGCCGGGTCGCGGGTGAGCCAGTCGTACGGCGTGCGGGCGGGCTCGAAGGGCGCGTTGAAGGCGCCCAGGACGTCCATCGGCTGGTCCCCCATGCCGCCGGCGACGGCCGCCTCCAGCTGCGGCACCGCCTCGGCCAGCTGCGGCGCGACACCGATCGGCCCGGACAGCACCAGGCCGGCCAGGTCCGCGCCGTCCCGCTCGGCGGAGGCCAGCGCGACCGCCGAGCCCAGCGAGTGGCCGAGCAGGAGGCGCGGGACGCCGGGGTGGTCGGCGGCCAGCCGCTCGCCCAGGTCGCGGACGTCGTCGAGGACGGCGTCGCTCGTGGCCCCCGCGCCGAAGCCGCCGGGGCCGGTGGACCGCGCGGTCAACCCGTGCCCGCGCTGGTCGAGCGCGGCCACGGCGAACCCCTGGGCGGTGAGCGCGCCGGCCAGCCGCTCGTACCGCCCGGCGTGTTCGGAGAGCCCGTGCACCAGCTGGACGGTCCCCCGCACCGCGCCGTCGGGCGTCCAGCGGCGCTCGGCCAGCCGGGCGCCGTCGCGGGCGTCGATCCAGGTGACGGGGGCGGGACTGGTCATCGCGGCAGGCCTCCTCGGACGGCGTCGTCGCCGGTCAGCCTGCCCGTCCGCCGCCGCCCGCGCAGGTCCGGGGGCGGCCCGCCGCGGTCAGCCGACCGGGCGCGAGCGGTGCACCGCCCCGGCCCACGGCCCGTGCGCCAGGACGGCGGCACCGGCCCGCCCGGCGAGCCGCACCACCCGCCGGGCCAGCACGAGCGCCGAGAGCACACCCACTCCGCCGGCCAGGACGGCGACCGCGCCCGGCACCGCCTCGCCGGTGACCGCGAGCACTCCGAGGGTCACCAGGACGAGGAGGACGACCGTGGACCGCACGCCGCCCCCGGGGGACGTCGGCGAGCCGCAGTTCGACAGGTCCGGGTCACAGTCGGGCGTGAGCGCGGTCACCGGCGCCTCCTCGATCGGGGACCCGTCACACCGCGACTGCGGCGTGACATGTGTCACACGGAGGGTAGGGCGGAGGTCGCCGTCGGCTCAAGCCCGGCGTCCCCCGGTGGGAGGGCTCAGGTCTCCGCGACCTCGTAGGTGTGCCCGGCGGCGCGCATGCGCTCGACCAGCACGTCCCCGAGCGCGGTGGCGGGGGTGAGCGACCCGGCCCGGTCGGGCAGCCGGTCGTCGTCCAGGGCCAGCCCGAGGACGGTCTCGCCCAGCATGACCGCGGTGGCGGCGTAGCCGGGGTCGCCCCGCCCGGCGGCGGTGGCGCGGTAGCGGCGTCCGCTCTCGGTGGTGGCGTCGACCTCCATGCGGAACCAGCCGCGGGCCCGGGTCCGCTCGCCGGGGCCGGTGCCCGGCTCGGGCAGCACCCGGTTCAGCAGCGCCCGGGTCGGGGGCAGGCTCATCGCGGTGGCGAAGCCGGCCAGGCCGGCCGTGACCGCGGTGGCCGCCGCGGCGCCAGTGAGTCCCCGCCCGCAGCCCATCACCTCGCCGTAGCGCAGCCCGCGCCCGTACGCCCAGTCCTGCAGGGCGTTGCTGCGCCGGACGACGCGGGTGTTGAACGAGGCCATGACGAACGGCGCCGTCCACCGGCCATCGGGGGTGCGCGACGGCGGGCCGGCATCACGCGGTTGCCGGGTGTCGGGCTCGGCGGCGCGGTCGGGGCTGAGGGCGAACGGGTCACCGGCCAGCCGGCGGGCCGCGGCGTCGCGGCCCAGCTCCTCGAACTGGCCGCGGACCGAGTCCACCGTGCCGCCGCTGAACCCGCCCCGGGCGGTGGCGACCAGCTGCACGTCGCGCAGGCCGCCGGCGCCGTCGGCGCGGGCCCGCTCGGCGAGCAGGAGGGTGGAGAGGTCGGAGGGGATGGAGTCGTAGCCGCAGGCGTGGACGACGCGGGCGCCGGTGTCGCGGGCGACCGCGTCGGTGGCGTCGATCGCCCGGCGGACGAACAGGACCTCGCCGGTGAGGTCGGCGTAGTGCGTGCCGGCCCGGGCGCAGGCCTCGACCACCGGCAGGCCGTGGCGGGCGTACGGGCCCACGGTCGTGGCGAGCACCCGGGTCGAGGCCGCCAGTGCGGCGAGGGAGGCGGCGTCGGTGGAGTCGGCCTCGACCAGCGGCCAGTCGCGGGCGGCCGCCGGCAGCTCGCCGCGCACCTGCTCCAGCCGGCTGCGGGACCGGCCGGCCAGCGCGATGCGCAGGCCGGCCGGGGCGGCGCCGGCGAGGTACGCGGCGAGCAACCGGCCGACGAAGCCGGTGGCGCCGAAGACGGTGAGGTCGTGCGTGCGCGCGGGGTCGGACACCCGGTCATCCTCGCCCGGGTGCCCGACCGCCGCTCAGCTGGCCTTCTTGCGGGCCCGCTTCTTCGGTGCCGCCGCGGCGGCCACCGCGGCCGGGTCGAGCATCGGCACCAGGTACCGGCCGGTGTGGCTCTCCGGGACGGTGGCGAGGAACTCCGGCGGCCCCTCGGCGACGACCGTGCCGCCGCGGAAACCGCCCTCGGGACCCATGTCGATCAGCCAGTCGGCGCTCTTGATGACGTCGAGGTTGTGCTCGATGACGATCACCGAGTTGCCCTTGTCGACCAGGCCCTGCAGCACGATGAGCAGCTTGCGGATGTCCTCGAAGTGCAGCCCCGTCGTGGGCTCGTCGAGCACGTAGATGCTGCGGCCGTTGGAGCGCTTCTGCAGCTCGCTGGCCAGCTTCACCCGCTGCGCCTCGCCGCCGGAGAGGGTGGTCGCCGGCTGGCCGAGCCGGACGTAGCCCAGCCCGACCTCGGTGAGGGTGCGCAGGTACCGCGAGATGGCCGGGATGGCGGCGAAGAAGTCGGCGGCCTCCTCGATGGGCATGTCGAGGACCTCGGCGACCGTCCTGCCCTTGTAGTGCACCTCAAGGGTCTCGCGGTTGAACCGGGCGCCCTTGCACACCTCGCACGGCACGTAGACGTCCGGCAGGAAGTTCATCTCGATCTTCAGCGTGCCGTCGCCGGAGCAGGCCTCGCAGCGGCCGCCCTTGACGTTGAAGGAGAAGCGGCCGGGCTGGTAGCCGCGGATCTTCGCCTCCGACGTGCTGGCGAACAGCTTGCGCACGTGGTCCCAGACGCCGGTGTAGGTCGCCGGGTTGGACCGCGGGGTGCGGCCGATCGGCGACTGGTCGACGTGCACGACCTTGTCGAGCTGGTCGAGGCCGGTGATGGTGCGGTGCCGGCCGGGCACCATCCGCGCGCGGTTCAGCTCGTTGGCCAGGGTCGTGTAGAGGATGTCGTTGACCAGGCTGGACTTGCCCGAGCCGGAGACGCCGGTGACCGCGACGAGCAGGCCCAGCGGGAAGGCGACGTCGACGCCCTTGAGGTTGTGCTCGCGGGCGCCCTTGACGACCAGCTCGCGGCCGGGCGTCGGCTGGCGGCGCACCTGCGGGACGGCGATCTCCTTGCGCCCGGAGAGGTACTGCCCGGTCAGCGACCGCTCGCTGGCCATCAGCTCCTCGACGGTGCCGCTGACGACGACCTCGCCGCCGTGCTCGCCGGCACCGGGGCCGATGTCGACCACCCAGTCGGCGGTCTTGATCGTGTCCTCGTCGTGCTCGACGACGATGAGCGTGTTGCCCATGTCGCGCAGCCGCACGAGGGTCTCGATCAGCCGGGTGTTGTCGCGCTGGTGCAGCCCGATGGAGGGCTCGTCGAGCACGTACAGGACGCCGACCAGCCCGGAGCCGATCTGGGTGGCCAGCCGGATCCGCTGCGCCTCGCCGCCGGCCAGGGTGGCGGCCGGCCGGTCCAGGGAGAGGTAGTCCAGGCCGACGTCGACGAGGAAGGACAGCCGCGCCTGGATCTCCCTCAGCACGCGGTCGGCGATCGCCCGCTCCCGCTCGCCCAGCTCCAGCGCGCCCAGCCACTCCGAGGCCTCGCCGATGGACAGCCCGGTGACCTCGGCGATCGAGCGGCCGTTGAGCTTGACCGCGAGGATCTCGGGCTTGAGCCGGGTGCCGTGGCAGACGGGACAGGGCACGTCGCGCATGTAGCCCTCGTACTTGTCCCGCATGAACTCGCTGTCGGTGTCCTCGTGCCGCCGCTCGATGAACGGCAGCACGCCCTCGAACGCGGCGTAGTAGCTGCGCTCGCGGCCGTAGCGGTTCCGGTAGCGGACGTGCACCTGGTCCGGCGAGCCGTGCAGCACGGCCTTCTGCACCTTGGCCGGCAGCCGCTCCCACGGGTCGTCCATGGAGAAGCCGAGCTGCTGGGACAGGCCGGTGAGCAGCCGGGTGAAGTACTCGTTGCTCATCGACGAGGCCCACGGGGCGATCGCACCCTCGGCCAGGCTCTTCCCCGGGTCGGGCACGACGAGCTCGGGGTCGACCTCCTTGCGGGTGCCGATGCCGGTGCACTCGGGGCAGGCGCCGAACGGCGAGTTGAAGGAGAAGGACCGGGGCTCGAGCGCCTCGAAGGACAGCCCGTCGTCCACGCACGCGAGGTGCTCGGAGAAGGTGCGCTCGCGCTGCGGGTCGTCCTCGGGGAGGTCCACGAAATCCAGGACGACGAGCCCGCCGGCCAGGCCCAGCGCGGTCTCCACCGAGTCGGTGAGCCGCCGCTTCGCGCTCTCCTTGACGGTGAGCCGGTCGACGATCACCTCGATCGTGTGCTTCTCCTGCTTCTTCAGCGTCGGCGGGTCGGTCAGCTGGTGGACGACGCCGTCGACGCGGACGCGGGAGAAGCCCTGGGTCTGCAGCGAGCTGAACAGGTCGACGTACTCGCCCTTGCGGGCCCGGACCACGGGCGCGAGCACCTGGAAGCGGGTGCCCTCCTCCATGGCCAGCACCTGGTCGACGATCTGCTGCGGGGTCTGCCGCGAGATCGGCTTGCCGCAGTTGGGGCAGTGCGGCTGCCCGGCGCGGGCGTACAGCAGCCGGAGGTAGTCGTAGACCTCGGTGATCGTGCCGACGGTCGACCGCGGGTTGCGGTTGGTCGACTTCTGGTCGATCGAGACGGCCGGCGAGAGGCCCTCGATGAAGTCGACGTCGGGCTTGTCCATCTGGCCCAGGAACTGGCGGGCGTAGGCCGACAGCGACTCGACGTAGCGGCGCTGGCCCTCGGCGAAGATCGTGTCGAAGGCGAGGCTGGACTTCCCCGAGCCGGACAGCCCCGTGAAGACGATCAGCGCGTCGCGGGGCAGGTCGAGGTGGACGTCCTTGAGGTTGTGCTCGCGGGCGCCGCGGACGACGAGACGGTCCAATGTGATCCCTGTCGGTCAGCCGGGCCGGCCGGTCGCGCCGGGGCCCGCGGTGGAGATGTCGAGATGTCGATACGGACAACGCCGTCACCACCCGAGCGCAATCCGTGACGACGGCGACGTTGCCGTTCGCCGGGTGCTCAGACGGGAGCCGGGGACGACGCTCCGGCGGGGTCGAAGACGGGAGCGTGACGACGCCAGGGCAGCCGGCGCTCCAGCTCTCCGGCCAGCCAGAGTAGTCGCCTCTCGGCACCCGCGGGGCCGACCAGCTGGACCGCCAGCGGCTGCCCCGTGGGGCGGGTGCCGGCCGGCAGCACGAGGGCCGGGAGGCCGGCCAGGTTCCATGCCGCCGTCCACGGCGCCCAGCGCGCGTTGGCGGTCACGTTGGCCAGGAACGAGCGCTCGTGCCAGGGCCGGGCGGGCAGCGGCGGGCCGGTCGTGACCGGGCTGAGCAGGACGTCGACGTCCGCGAAGAAGCCGGTCATCCGCTCGCGGAACCGCTCGGCAGTCCGCGGGCGGACCAGACCGGCGGCCCGCACGGCACGGCCGACGCGGGCGTGCGTGCGGCTGCGCGGCTGGAGGTCGGCCAGCGGGATGCCCAGGTGGGCGGCGTCGTCGGCGGCGCCGGCCATCCAGCGGGCCAGCGCGCCGGCCGCGGCCCCAGTGGTGAGCGGCGGGTCGCGGCGGACGACGGTGTGGCCGGCCGCGGTGAGGGCCGCCACCACCGGGTCGAGGGCCGCCCGGGCCGGTCCGTCGGCGCGCGCGCCGGGCACCGGGGAGCGGGTCGAGACGGCGATGCGCAGCGGCCGGCCGGGCGCCTCGAGCGGGGCAGGCTCCTCGCCCGCCAGCACGGCGTGCGCCACGGCGAGGTCGGCGACCGTGGTGGCCAGCGCGCCGTTGACGGCCATGCCGGACCAGTCGTCGGCGCCGATGCCGCCGGGCACCACGCCCGCGCCCGGCTTGAGGGTCACCAGCCCGCAGGCGGCGGCGGGCAGCCGCAGGGAGCCCATGCCGTCGTTGCCGTGGGCCAGCGGGACCGCGCCGGAGGCGACCGCCGCCGCGCTACCGCCGGAGCTACCGGCCGGCGACCGCGCCGTGTCCCACGGGTTGCGGGTGACCGTGCCCGGCCCGTCGGTGGCGCCGTAGAGGCACAGCTCGGGCACGCGGGTGATGCCGACGACCACCGCCCCGGCCCGGCGCAGCCGCCGCACCACCTCGGCGTCGCGCGTCTCCGGCGGCCCGGTGCGGGCGGCGGAGCCGTCGGTGCAGACCTCACCGGCGACGGCGACGTTGTCCTTGACCGCGACCGGCACCCCGGCCAGCGGCATCGCGAAGCGGGTGAGCGCGGTGTCGACGGCGTGCGCCTCGGCCAGGGCGGCCTCGCGCCGGACGACGCGGAAGGCGCCGACGCGCGGCTCGACCGCGTCGAGGTGGGCCAGGTGGGCGCGGACCACGTCGACCGCGGTCAGCTCCCCCGACCGGACGCGGGTGGCCAGCTCGGTGGCCGGGAGACCGACGATCTGACCGGCCGGGAGACCTCCGCTAGCGTCCATGCCTGGACCGTAACCGCGGCCGCCGACACTCTCCGAACGGGAGGCTGGGGATGGGCTACACCGGGGACGTCGAGGTCGGCGGGCCGGCCGACGTCCGGCAGCTGCCGGGGCTGACGATCAGCAAGCTGGCGGTCAGCGAGATGGCCAACAACGCGTACCTGCTGCGCGACCCGGACACCGGTGAGGCCGTGCTCATCGACGCCGCGGCCGAGCCCGAGGCCCTGCGCGCCCTCATCGGCGACGCCGCCGTGCACACCGTCGTCACCACGCACGGGCACTGGGACCACCACCGCGCCCTGCCGCAGGTCGTCGAGGCGACGGGCGCGGTCACCGTCGCGCACCCGGCCGACGCCGACGACCTGCCCGTCCCCGTGCAGCGGCCGGTGGTGCACGGCGACACGGTCCGGGTCGGCGGCCAGACCCTCGAGGTCGTCCACCTGCGCGGGCACACGCCGGGCAGCATCGCGCTGCTCTGGCGCGGACCGGAGGGCGCCGGCACGCACCTGTTCACCGGTGACAGCCTGTTCCCCGGCGGGGTGGGCAAGACCCGGTCGCCGGAGGACTTCACCAGCCTCATCGATGACGTCGAGGAGCGGCTGTTCGGCCCGCTGCCCGACGAGACCTGGGTCTACCCCGGCCACGGCAAGGACACGACGCTGGGCGCCGAGCGCCCGCACCTCCCGGAGTGGCGGGCGCGGGGCTGGTAGCGGCCCCCGAACGGACGCGCCGCGTCGGGGCGGCGGACAGGACCGGCCGGATGCGGATCCGGCCGGGTGACCGGTGACGAGGCCCGGCCCGGGCCCCGTCACCGGGACCAGGACCGGTCAGGCCATCGCACCGGTCGGGGCCTCCTGGCGCGGGATCGACGGGACGCCGGCGCCCGTCCACGCCCACATGGTCCAGTGGTAGCTGCCGTCCTCCTCGACCTCGTACTCGATGACGTCGGCGACCTCGGCGAGACGACTCAGCGCACCCGTCGCTGACGGGCACGAGCCCCACACGCCGAAGCTGGCCTGGTAGCCAGGACCCGTCTGACGGCCCACCCCACCGCCGACCCAGTCGGCGAGATCTCCGGCGTCGGTGATCATCAGCACGTGCCCCTCACCGACGAGGACACCCCCGGGACGGAAGGTCTGCCGATAGGTGCCGGTGTCCGTGATCTCCCGCCCCAACAGGGTCCCGCGCCCCTGGAAGGACACCTCCAGCCAGACCTGCTCTCCCTCCGAAGGCAGGACCCGGATGCTCGTGAACTTCCCCGAGGACTCACCCAGACGCTCACCCAGCACCGCGTACACCTCCTCCGGGCCGGACTCACGCGTCGCGGCCACGAGCCCGGCCGCAGTCGACGGTCGTCGATCCGCCGAGACGAGGGGACCCCCGCCTCGGGCACCCACGGTGCCCGAGGCACCGCTGGGTGCGCCCGGGATGCTCGTCCTGTCCGGACGGCCGGGCAACCACCGGCCGTCCGCGCCGTCCCCGGACGACGACGGGGTCGGCCGCGCGTCGCCGTCGCACGTGCACCACCTCACCCTTGGTGAGACCGGGCCCGGTGGGCCGCTCGGAGCGCTGCCGATCCAGCCCGCTCACGTGCCCGCACGCTGCCCGACGACACGTGGGTCCATCCGGGGCATGGCGAGGACACGACGCCGGGCGCGGGGCGCCCGCATCTCGCGGAGGAGCGCGCCCGCGGCTGGCGACCCGTCGCGGTCGCGACGGCGGCCGCCCTCCGGCGCGCCGTCCCGCTCTACGCTGACCGGACGGCCCGCCGGGTGGGCCGGGGCGGCCGGTCCGCCGGGTCCCGCTCCCGCTCGGCGTTCCTGGTGGGCGACCCGGACGGCACCTGGGGGAACAGGTGGCTCTGAGGCGCAGCGCGCTGGCGTGCATCAGCGCGGTCGTCGCACTGCTGGCCGGCTGCACGGCCGGGAGCGCCGCATCCGCCGCGCACCCTGCCGGGTCGTCGTCCACCGCGCCCCCCACGAGCAGCGCGGCGGCCTCTGCCGGCGGACTGCCGGGCATGCCGCCGGTGACCGATCCCGGCGACGTCTACGCCGCGGCCGGGGCCGGGATGCTCAGCCCGGCTGCCCAGGCCGCACGGCCGCTGGTCTACGTGCCGCACAACAGCGGGGAGGTCTGGGTGATCGACCCGGCGACGTTCGCCGTCGTCGCGCGGTTCCCGGCGGGCCGGGAGGTGCAGCACGTCGTCCCGTCCTGGGACATGCAGACGCTCTACGCCACCGACGACGTCGGCAACACCGTCACGCCGATCGACCCCCGCACCGGGCGGCCGGGGCCCCGGATCCCGGTCGACGACCCGTACAACCTGTACTTCCTCCCGGACGGCAGTGCGGCCGTCTCCGTCGCCGAGGACCGCCGGGCGCTGGTCTTCTACGACCCGCACTCGTGGGCCGAGCAGGGCCGGCTCCCCCTGCCGGACTGCGCGGGCGTCGACCACGCCGACTTCACCGCCGACGGGCGAACCGCCGTGCTGACGTGCGAGTTCGCCGGGCGGGTGGCGGTGGTCGACGTCGCCTCCCGCACGCTGCTGCGCACGATCGACATGCCGGTACGGCACACCCACATGGGCCCGCAGGACGTCAAGCTGGCGCCGGACGGCTCGCGCTTCTACGTCGCGGACTCGGACGAGGGCGGGCTGTGGGTGCTCGACGGCGCGGCCACGCACGTGATCGGGGAGATCCCGACGGGCGCGGGCGCCCACGGCCTGTACCTCAGCCGGGACGCCCGGGAGCTGTACGTGTCCAACCGGATGGCCGGCAGCATCAGCGTGCTCGACGCCAGGACCGGGACCCCGGTCACCACGTGGTGGATCCCGCACAGCAGCCCGGACATGGGCGGGGTCACCGCCGACGGCAGCCAGCTCTGGCTCTCGGGCCGGTACGACCGCGAGGTCTACGTGGTCTCCACCGCCGACGGGCACCTGATCGCCCGCATCCCGGTCGCCGAGGGGCCGCACGGCCTGTGCGTGTGGCCGCAGCCGGGGAGGTACTCCCTCGGCCACACCGGGATCACCCGCTGACCGCACCCGGCCCCGCTGCTCACTCCTCGAAGAGCTCGACCAGTTCGTCGGGGGTGCCGGCCACGTGCAGGGGGACGACGGACACCGTCCACCCGGGACGGCGCTCGTCGATGCCGATGGCGAGGTCCCAGGCGGCGCGGGCCGTGAGCGGGCCGAAGCACGCGTCGTCCCCGTCGTCGCTGAGGGCGACCTCGACCAGCCAGGTGTCGGAGAGGTCGGCGGCCAGCTCGGCGAACTCGGGCTCGGTGCCGTCCTCGGGCTCCGGGGAGTCGGCCTGCACGGGGTAGATGAGCGCCATGCCGCAGCCTCTCAGAGCTGGATGCCGCGGGTGAGGGCGCCGTCCACCACGAGGTTGGTGCCGGTCGTGAAGCTGGACACCGGGCTGGACAGGAAGACCACGGCGCGGGCCATCTCCTCCGGCGTCCCCATCCGGCCGGTGGGGTTCAGGGCGAGCGCCGCGGCGAACAGCTCGGGGTCGCCGCGCTCGATCCCGTGCCAGAAGCCGTCGGGGAAGTAGGTGTTGCCCGGCGAGACGACGTTGGCGCGCACACCCCGCCCGGCCAGCTGGAACGCCAGCCCGGCGACGTAGCCGACGATCGCGGTCTTCATCGTCCCGTACGGCCCCGAGACGGCGTCGGACTCGCGGCCGGAGACGCTGGAGACGGCGACGATCGAGCCCCGCCCGCTGCGCTCCAGGTGCGGGATGGCCGCCTTCGCCAGCCGCACCGTGTGCATCAGGTCGACCTCGAAGCCCGTGTACCAGTTCTCCTCGGTGTCCGGGGTCGCCAGGGCGCTGACGTTGGCGACGACGGCGTCCAGCCCGCCGAGCCGGCCGGCGGCGGCCTCGACCCAGCCGGTCAGCGCCGGCCCGTCCCGGACGTCGAGCCGCGCGCCGGTCGCGCGGCCCCCGCGCTCGGCGATCGCCTTCTCCGTCGCCTCGATCTCGGCGGCGTCGCGGGCGCAGAACTCCACGACGGCGCCCTCGTCGACGAAGGTCTCGACGATGGCGCGGCCGATGCCGCGGGTGCCGCCGGTGACGAGCACGCGGGAGCCGGTGAGCTGCAGGTCCACGGGTACCTCCGGA
>DASQXT010000494.1:0-4904 GCA_035639575.1 Geodermatophilus sp. | reverse complement strand
TGACGCCGGCCCCGTCCTGCCGCGCCCCGCGCACGTCGCGCAGCTCCACCTCCGCCCAGGGCGCCCAGAAGCTGCGGTAGTAGCCAGGGCTGGCCTGGGACCGCAGGTACGGGCCGGTCAGGTCGTAGGCGGCGTCGGGGTCGTCGGGGAGCAGGCCGTAGTACCGGTCCAGGGTCTGCTCGACGACCTGCTCCGGGTCGTCGGACGGCGCCTCGCTCCTCGGGGTCTCCTCGGTGGCCGACGGCGTCGGTTCCGCCGCAGGGGACCCCGGTATGGGGGAGGGCTGCTCGGCCGGGGGGCTGGTGTCGTCGGCGGGCGCGGACGACGCGGCGGGGGTGTCGGGGCCGGTCTGGGCGTCCGCGCTGGTCCCGGCGTCGCCGCGGGTGGTCAGCCAGAACGTCGCGCCGCCGGCCAGCAGGACGGCGAGCAGCAGGAGCGCGGCCAGCACCGGCCCGCGCCGCCGCCTGGGCTCTCGTGGACGGTCCGCGGCGGCGGGTGCCGGCGCCGGTGGGGGCGGGGTGGGCGGACCGGCGGGCAGGTCCTGGACGGCGGTGCCCGGATCGTGGGCGGCCGCGGTGGCAGCGCCCGCACCGGCGGTGGGCAGCGCCCCGGTGCCCAGCTCCTCGGTCCGCGCCCGGTTGGTCGAGGACCGCAGCCTCGTGCGCGCCAGCAGGACGGTGGTGGGGTCGCCGTCCCGGCCGACCGCGAGGCGGGCGAGCTCGTCGCGGGCCTCCGTCGTCGTCGGCCGGTCCGCGGGGTCGGCGGCCAGCATCCGGGTGAGGGTGCCGGCCATCGAGCCGGCCCGGCGGGGCGGGATCACCTCGCCGCTCCCGACGCGGTGCAGCAGCCGCAGGGCGTTGTCGTCCATGCCGAACGGCGGCTGGCCCTCCAGACAGGTGTAGAGCGTCGCGCCGAGCGAGAAGACGTCGCTCTCCGCGGTCACCTCCCCGCCGCGCGCGACCTCGGGGGCGAGGAAGGCGGGGGTGCCGGTGATCTGCCCGGTCTGGGTGAGGGTCACGTCGTCGCTGGCGTGCGAGATCCCGAAGTCGGTGATCTTGACGAGGCCCTCGACCCGCGGTCCGCGCCCGATGAGCACGTTGGCCGGCTTCACGTCGCGGTGCACGATGCCGGCGGCGTGCGTGGCGGCCAGCGCGTCGGCCACCTGGGCGCCGATCTGCGCCACCTGGTCGACGGGCAGGACGCCGTCCTCGTGCAGCACCTCGGCCAGGCTGCGGGAGGGCAGGTACTCCATCACCAGCCACGGCGCGCCGTCCTCGAGGGCGACGTCGTAGACGGCGACGGCGTGCGGGTGGGACAGCCGCGCGGCGATCCGGCCCTCGCGCAGCGCCCGCTGTCGCTGCTGGGCGATGACGGTCTCGTCGGCGGTCGGGGGTGGTAGCACCTGCTTGACGGCGACCCGGCGCCCGAGCAGCTCGTCGGAGGCCAGCCAGATGGTGCCCATGCCGCCCCCGCCGATGCGCTCGAGCAGGCGGTATCGCCCGGCCACCAGGTGGCCGGGTCCGCTCACGGTGTGTCCCCCTCGTCTGCCGCCGGCACCGGAGCCGCGGTCAGACGCCGCTCGGGACGCCGTACCGGCGGGCGTACTCCTCCTGGGCACCCGCGGGCAGGACGTCGTAGAGCTCGCCGAGCTCCTCGACCACGTCGGAGGACAGGTCGTCGAACAGGCGCTGCCAGGTCGGGGGCTCGTCGTAGCTGCGGGTCAGCAGCAGCTCCCAGGCGCGCGTCTGCCGGTCGCGCTTGCTGCGCTCGGCGACGAACTCCGAGAGGTACCGGTCCTTGGCGGCGTCCTTCTCCTCCTTGGTCGCCGAGGCCGGCAGCTCGGAGGGGTCGGCTCCCTTGAGGACCGCGACGATCGCCTCCACGACGTCGGGCCGGAGCCGGTCGGTCTCGTCCATGGGGGCTGCTCTCCTGTCATCGCGCGCCGGCGGTTTCGACGTCCGGTGCAGCGTGCCCCACCTGGTGGAGGCGTAACCACCCCGGTTCCGCTCCGGTGGTGCGCCACGCCGGGTGCCGCGGGCGACCGGCCGTGCGGGGACCGGTATCCTGGCAGGCGCAGTTGGAGGATTCGCCTAGTGGCCTATGGCGCTCGCTTGGAAAGCGGGTTGGGGGCAACCCCTCGGGAGTTCGAATCTCCCATCCTCCGCCGGGAAGGCCGGGCCCCAGTGGGGCCCGGCCTCCGTCGTCTCCGGGCCGTTCACGCGGGCAGCTCCGCCACGGCCTCGTGCGCGGCCCCGGCCGGACGCCGCAGGTACAGCCCGGCCACGGCGGCCAGCACCAGCACCCCTCCGGCCAGCGCCCCGAGCGGCAGTCGCTCGCCGAGGACGACCGTGGCCAGCACCGTCGCCGTCACCGGCTCCAGCAGCGTGACGATGCCGGCGACCGCGCCGGGCACCGTCTGCAGGCCGCGGAAGAACAGCACGTAGGCCGCGGCGCTCGGCACCGCCCCGAGGTACAGCAGCGTCGCGAGCGCCACGGGGTCGCCGGTGAGGTCCAGGCCCGCGGCCAGGGCGACCGGCGTCAGCAGCAGCGCACCGCCGCCGAAGCCGACCAGGGTCACCGGCACACCGGCCGGGAGGTCCCCGGCGGCCAGCGTGACGACCGCGTAGCCCAGGGCCGAGCCGCAGGCGAGCAGCGCGCCCAGCAGCACCGCCGTCCCGGCCGAGGCGCCGGCGGTCAGCCCGACGAGCAGCACGAGGCCGACGAGCGCCGTGGTCAGGGCGGTGGAGGTGGCGCGGTCCGGCCGGCCGCTGCCGAACGCCGTCCCGCCGAGCGCGATGAGCAGCGGCGCCAGGCCGAGCGCGACGAGCGTCGCGACGCTGACCCCGGCCGCGGCCACGGCGGCGAAGTAGGCCAGCTGGTAGCCGGCCAGCCCGGCGGCCACGAGGGTCAGCCGGACGGCGAGCGGGCGGGTGAGCGGAACGGCGGGGGACTGCCCGCGGCGCCGGGTGAGCAGGTGCCCGGCGAGCAGGACGACGGCGCCGAGGGCCATGCGGTGCCAGGCGATGTCCAGCGGGCCGAGGTCGGTGCGGTCGGCCACGATGCGGCCGCTCACACCGGAGGTGCCCCAGCAGAGGGCAGCGAGGACGACGAACGAGAAGCCGCGCGACGCGGCAGAGGTGGTCGACGGGGTGAACACGACGCTCCTGGCGGGTCCGGATCGGGGAGGGGCGGTCCGGAGCACGGCACAGGGGCCCGGCAGCTGGTGCCGGGATCGGGTCAGCCCGCGGTGCTCCGGGTCAGGAGCGCGGCGGGGGCAGATGAAGGACCCCGTCCTCCTCACCCCTCGCGAGCTCGGGGCGAGCCTCGGGACGGGGCCAGGACGTCATGGCGCGGAGGGTAGCGAGGGCAGTGACCGGCCCGCACGGGGTTTCCTCTACAGTGGGTGCAGACCCCTCGTGTGGCGTCACCCTGTGAACCTCCCCAGGGCCGGAAGGCAGCAAGGATAAGCGGGCTCTGGCGGGTGCGCGGGGGGTCCTTGCTTTCTGTCGGCCTGGCGGCCGACACCGCGGCCAGGTGCCGTTCCCGGCCTGCGTGGAGCCGCTGCCCGCGTCCCGGTCGGACAAAGGACCCCGTCCTCCCCACCCCTCGCAGGCTCGGGGCGGGCCCCTGGACGGGGCCACCGGACCCCCGCGACCGGTCCACGACGGCGTCCGCCGATCCGTCGCCCCGTCCACGTAACCTGCCAGCGTGGCTCTGGCGCTCTACCGGAAGTACCGCCCGGCGACCTTCGCCGAGGTGGTCGGGCAGGAGCACGTGACCGCCCCGCTGGTCAACGCCGTCGACGGCGGGCGGATCAACCACGCCTACCTGTTCAGCGGCCCGCGCGGGTGCGGCAAGACCTCCTCGGCGCGCATCCTCGCCCGGTCGCTGAACTGCGAGCAGGGGCCGACCTCCACCCCGTGCGGCGTGTGCACGTCCTGCGTGTCGCTGGCGCCCGACGGCCCCGGCTCGATCGACGTCATCGAGATCGACGCGGCCAGCCACGGCGGTGTCGACGACGCCCGCGACCTGCGCGAGCGGGCCTTCTTCGCGCCGGTGAACAGCCGTTACAAGGTCTACATCGTCGACGAGGCGCACATGGTCACCACGCAGGGCTTCAACGCCCTGCTCAAGGTGGTCGAGGAGCCGCCGGAGTTCCTCGTCTTCGTCTTCGCGACCACCGAGCCGGACAAGGTGCTGCCCACCATCCGCTCGCGCACGCACCACTACCCGTTCCGCCTGGTGCCGCCGACGACGCTGCGCGGCCTGCTGGAGAAGACCTGCGCCGCCGAGGGCGTGCAGGTCGAGCCCACCGTCTTCCCGCTGGTGGTGCGCGCCGGAGGTGGCTCGGTGCGCGACTCGCTGTCCATCCTCGACCAGCTGCTCGCCGGTGCCGGGTCCGACGGCGTCACCTACCGGGACGCCGTCGGCCTGCTCGGGGTCACCGACGACGCGCTGCTCGACGAGACGATCGACGCCCTCGCCGCGCACGACGCGCCCGGTGTCTTCCGCGCGGTCGACCGGGTCGTGGAGGCCGGGCACGACCCGCGCCGCTTCGCCACCGACCTGCTCGACCGGCTGCGCGACCTCATCGTGCTCGACGCCGTCCCGGAGGCCGGGGGCAACGGCCTGCTGGACTGCCCGCCCGACCGGCTGGACCTGATGAGCTCGCAGGCCCAGGCGCTGGGCTCGGCGACGCTGTCGCGGATGGCCGACACCGTGCACGCCGGCCTGACCGAGATGCGGGGGACGACGGCTCCGCGGCTGCTGCTCGAGCTGGTGTGCGCCCGGATGCTGCTGCCGGCCACCGACGGTTCGGAGGCGGCCACCCTGCAGCGACTGGAGCGCCTCGAGCGGCGGATGTCCATCGCCGGCGAGCACGCCGGCCGGCCGACGGCCGGGCC
>DASQXT010000493.1:0-3683 GCA_035639575.1 Geodermatophilus sp. | reverse complement strand
CTGCGCGAGGAGTACGGGCGGCACCACCGGCTGGGCACCGGCTTCCTCGCGCTGCTGGCCCGCCCGGACCTGGTCCGCTTCGCGACCGCGCACGGGCTCAAGCGGCCGGCGCTCGTCGCCCGGGCGCTGCGGCTGATGGGGAACCTCTCCGACGGCCGGGACGGCGACCGGTTCGACCGCGCCGTCGCCGTCCTCACCCGCCTGGCCCCGGCGGTCTGACGTGACCGCTCCCGACCCCACCCACGACGACGAGAGGTAGGCGCTGGTGCTCTCGCAGTACGTCCCGATCGTCGGCCTGTTCGCGCTGGCCGCGGCCTTCGCGCTGTTCTCCGTGACCGTCGCCCCGTTCGTCGGCCCCCGCCGGCACAACCGGGCCAAGCTGGCCGCCTACGAGTGCGGCATCGAACCGGTGGACCAGCCGCTGACCGGCGGCCGCTTCCCGATCAAGTACTACCTCACGGCGATGATCTTCATCGTCTTCGACATCGAGATCGTCTTCCTCTACCCGTGGGCCGTCGCCAACGACGCGCTGGGCGTCTTCGGGCTGGTCGAGATGGTCGTCTTCATCGGCACCGTGTTCATCGCCTACGTCTACGTGTGGCGACGCGGCGGCCTGGACTGGGACTGAGAGGCCTCACATGGGACTCGAGGAGAAGCTGCCGAGCGGCGTCCTGCTGACCACGGTGGAGAAGCTGGTCAACTGGACCCGCAAGTCCTCGCTGTGGCCGGCCACCTTCGGGCTGGCCTGCTGCGCGATCGAGATGATGGCCACCGGGGCCGGCCGCTACGACCTGGCCCGCTTCGGCATGGAGGTCTTCCGGGCCTCGCCGCGGCAGGCCGACCTGATGATCGTGGCCGGCCGGGTCAGCCAGAAGATGGCCCCGGTCCTGCGCCAGATCTACGACCAGATGCCCGAGCCGCGCTGGGTGCTGGCGATGGGCGTGTGCGCCAGCTCCGGCGGGATGTTCAACAACTACGCGATCGTGCAGGGCGTCGACCACGTCGTCCCGGTGGACATGTACCTGCCCGGCTGCCCGCCGCGGCCGGAGATGCTCACCGACGCGATCCTCAAGCTGCACCACAAGATCATGAACGAGCCGCTGGGGCCGCGACGGGCCCGCGAGCTGGAGCAGGCGCGGGCCGAGGGCCGGGCGCCCGAGCTGTACGTCGAGATGCCGTCGTCGGTGCGCGTGGACCGGGAGAAGCGCGCCGCCTACGAGCGCGCGGCGGCCGAGCGGCGCACCGGCCAGTTCGCCATCGAGCAGCGGGGCGGCAACGCCGTGCTGCTGCCCGAGCCGTACGTGCGGAGCGGAGTCGCGAGAACGACGGCCGAGCGAGCATCGCAGGGAGCGCCAGCGACCGAGGAGCGGAACGAGGCCGGAGTCGAGCAGGTGACACGGTGACCGGCCCCGGGGACCGCAGCGGCACGGACGCCGGCCAGGGCGCGGTGGCGCCCTCGGGCGGCTTCCGCAAGGGCGCGTTCGGGGTCAGCGGCAGCGGCGACACCTCCGGCTTCGGCGGCCTGGTCCGCGTGGAGCCCGGCGGCGCGGTCGCCCTGCACTCCACCGACCGGCCCTACGGCGGGTACTTCGACGAGGTCACCGACGCGCTGATCGAGGCCGTCGGGCAGGCGACCTACGACGCCGCGGTGCAGCGGGTGCTGGTCGACCGCGGCGAGATCACCTACTTCGTCGCCCGCGAGCACCTGCTGACCCTGGTGCGGGCCCTGCGGGACGACGAGGCACTGCGCTTCGAGCTGTGCAGCAGCGTCTCCGGCGTCGACTACCTCGACAGCGGCGGCCCGGCGGCCGAGCCCGGCCGGCCGCGGCTGCACGTCGTCCACCACCTGACCTCGATGACCTACCGACGGCGGATCCGGCTGGAGGTCGCGGTCACCGCCGAGGACCCGCACGTCCCGTCGGTCACGTCGGTCTACCCGACGGCGGACTGGCACGAGCGGGAGACCTGGGACATGTTCGGCGTCGTCTTCGACGGCCACCCGGCGCTGACCCGGATCCTCATGCCCGACGACTGGGACGGCCACCCCCAGCGCAAGGACTACCCGCTCGGCGGCGTGCCGGTCGAGTACCACGACGCCACCATCCCGCCACCGGACACCCGGAGGGCCTACCGATGAGCACCACGTACAACCCGGCCGACCCCTACGCCGGCTCCCGGGAGACGACCGAGGGCCGCGTCTACACCGTCACCGGTGGCGACTGGGACCAGACGCTGGGGACCGAGGCCTACGGCGAGGAACGCCTCGTCGTGAACATGGGCCCGCAGCACCCCTCCACCCACGGCGTCCTGCGGCTGGTGCTCGACCTCGAGGGTGAGACGGTCACCAAGGCGCGGGTGGTCATCGGCTACCTGCACACCGGGATCGAGAAGAACACCGAGTACCGCAACTGGGTCCAGGGCACGACCTTCGTGACGCGGATGGACTACCTGTCCCCGCTGTACAACGAGGCCGGCTACTCCATGGCGGTCGAGAAGCTGCTCGGCGTCGAGGCGCCGCAGCGGGCGCGGACCATCCGCGTCCTGGTCATGGAGCTCAACCGGATCGCCTCGCACATGGTCGCGCTGGCCACCTTCGGGATGGAGATGGGCGCGCTCACCGGGATGACCAACGGCTTCCGCGAGCGCGAGATGGTCCTCGACCTGCTCGAGGAGATCACCGGCCTGCGGATGAACCACGCCTACATCCGCCCCGGCGGCCTGGCGCAGGACCTCCCGCCCGGCGCGGTCGAGCACATCCGGGAGTTCCTCGAGGTCATGCCGGCCCGGGTGGCCGACTTCCACAAGCTGCTCACCGGTCAGCCGATCTGGCAGGCCCGGCTCAAGGACGCCGGCTACCTCGACGTGACCGGCTGCGTGGCGCTCGGCGTCACCGGGCCGGTGCTGCGCGCCGCCGGGCTGCCGTGGGACCTGCGCAAGGTCGAGCCCTACCTGGGCTACGAGACCTACGACTTCGAGGTGCCGACCGCCGACACCTGCGACGCGTGGGGCCGGTACCTGGTCCGCATGGCCGAGATCAACGAGTCGCTGAAGATCATCGAGCAGGCGGTGGACCGGCTGGAGCCCGGGCCGGTCATGGTCGAGGACAAGAAGATCGCCTGGCCCGCGCAGCTCTCCCTCGGGCCCGACGGCATGGGCAACAGCCCGGAGCACGTCGAGCACATCATGGGGCAGTCGATGGAGGCCCTGATCCACCACTTCAAGCTGGTCACCGAGGGCTTCCGGGTGCCGGCCGGCCAGGTCTACGTGCCCATCGAGTCCCCGCGCGGCGAGCTCGGCTACCACGTGGTCAGCGACGGCGGCACCAGACCGTGGCGCGTCCACGTGCGCGACCCCAGCTTCGTCAACCTGCAGGCCACGGCAGCGATGAGCGAGGGCGGCATGATCGCCGACGTCATCGCCGCGATCGCCTCGCTCGACCCGGTGATGGGCGGGTGCGACCGATGAGTGCACTCCCTGGATCGGCGGAGGGGACGGCGGTCACCGGGCTGGACTCCAGCCCCGTCGAGCCGCCCACCGCGGACCTGCCACCGCTGACCGAGCAGGCCCGGCTCGAGGCGCGGGAGATCATCGCCCGCTACCCGGAGCCGCGCTCGGCGCTGCTGCCGATGCTGCACCTGGTCCAGAGCCACCAGGGCTACGTCTCACCCGAGGGCGTGGCGCTG
>DASQXT010000492.1:0-8984 GCA_035639575.1 Geodermatophilus sp. | reverse complement strand
GGCCACCGACTCGGGCACCTGGGAGCCGCCCGGCCCGTCGAAGTGGGCGGCCCCGGCACGCAGGGCGGGGAAGCAGGCGCGGACGGCGGCGACGTCGTAGCTCACCCCGGCAGCATGCCTCGTGGCGGTGTGTACACGCAGCGCGGTCAGTCCTCCGGGTCGGCGAGCAGCTCGGCGCGGCGAGCGAGGCGGCGGGCCACGAGCAGGTGCGCGGGGATCAGCGCCAGCAGGAAGACGACGGCCAGCCAGGGGAACGGGTCACCCGCGCCGTCGCGCAGGGCGAGCCAGAGGAGGAACGCCATCACCAGGCCCAGCAGCGGCAGGGCCCACCGTCGCTGACGCAGCAGCTGGTCCCGCTGCTGGAGCGCGACCCGGTGCGCTGCCCGGCGCAGCTGCGGGTCCTCGGGCACCGGCCCCCGCCGGGCCAGCCTCGCGATCCGCTGCAGCTGGTCGCGGGGGACCTCCCCGGCGGCCTCGCGGAACCTGCGGTTCATGCGGGCGCTCAGCGGGCCCGTGACCGCGCCGAACAGGGCGCCGACGACCGCGCCGGACACCACCGCCTCGGTCCAGCTCTCGCCCCCGAGGAAGCGACCCGTCAGCACGTTGCCCAGGCCGTAGACCGAGCCGAGGAGCAGCGCGTGAGCCCACCACGGGGCGGTGAGCAGCCAGTTCCTCACCCGGACATGCTGGTCGACGGCTTCCTGCGGAGCCAGGCATGCACCCCCATCGGGCGAGCCGGCGGGTGTGCGCTCGTGGTGGTCTCGGCGGGGCCGGAGACCACGATGAGTGCACACAGCGCTCGATCAGCCCCCGTTGCGCACGGGTGGCCTCGTCCCGCGGCGGGACCGGGCCACCCGTGCGCAGGGACGGGGGTCAGCGGCCGCCGAGCCCGCCGAGGAGGCCGCCCAGGCCGCCACCGCCGCCGAGCTTGCTGATCAGGTCCATGGGCGAGAGGCCCAGCTGCTCGAGGATGCCGGCGTGCTGGTCGGTGTCGACGGTGCCGGGCAGCTCCTGGTCGGCCTGCTGCGCCTTGGCGTCGTCGCCCTGGTTGCGGAGGAGCTCGAGGATTTGGTTCTTGTCGATCTGCATGTCCCGGCCGTACCCGGCGACCGGAGGCCCACGCGGCTCAGGACGCCGAGAGCACGATCCGGTCCGGCCGGACGACGACGGCGACCGCCCCCGCTCGGCGCAGCCACCCGCTGAGCACGCCATCGGCATCGGTCACCTCGACCTCGCGTCCCCCCGCAGGGCGCACCGCCAGCCGACCGGGGGCCAGCAGCCGCAGCCGCGCCGCCCCGGGGCCGAGGACGTCGTCCACCGGCACCGTCCGGCCGTCGAGCACCACGGCGGCCCGCGGCAGCAGGGACCCCGCCAGCCGCCGTCCGGCCCGCCCGCGGCGCACGACCAGCGGCCCGCGGCGCAGCGGCGGGGTGCGGCTGTCGGTGGCGAAGCGCGCCACGGCGGGCACCCGGTCCACCCCGGCCAGCACCACACGGCGCAGCACCGCGGCCCCGCGGCCGCCGCCGGTCACCAGCCGGCCGAGCAGCAGCGCCAGCCGCACCATCGCCCGCGCGTGCGGCTCGCGCTCGGCCTGGTGGGTGTCGAGCAGCCGCTCGGGCGCCGTCCCGTGCAGGACGGCGGCCAGCTTCCAGGCCAGCTGGTGGACGTCGCGCAGCCCGAGCCCCAGCCCCTGCCCGATGAACGGCGGGGTGAGGTGCGCGGCGTCGCCGGCGAGCAGCACCCTCCCCGAGCGCCAGCGGTCGGCCACCTGGGCCCGGTAGACGTACTCGGCGACCCGCTCCACCTCGGCGTCCGCCGCGCCGTAGGGGGCCAGCAGCGCGGGCAGCCGGGCGACGACGTCCTCGCGGGTCTCGCCGGGCAGCAGCCGGAACTCGACGCGGTAGCGGTCCCCGGACACCGGCATGGCGGTCGCCGCCCGGTGCGGGTCGCAGACCTGGTGCACCCCGGGCCACAGCGGCAGCGGCTCGGCCGAGCGCAGGTCGGCCACCAGCCAGCGGTCGGGCCGTCCCAGGTCGCGCATGCGCGCCCCCACCAGACGCCGCACCGTGCTGTTCGCCCCGTCGCAGCCGAGCACCGCGGCGGCGCGCACCCGCGAGTGTGCACCGGAGGCCCGGTCGATCGCGTCCAGCGTCACGCCCCCGTCCTGCGCCACGCTCCCGTCCTGCGTCAGCCCCACGACGTCGCAGCCGGTGTGCAGCTCCACCAGCGGCTCCCGGCGGACGGCGGCCAGCAGCAGCTCCTCGAGATCGGGCTGGGAGAACATCGACGCCTGCGGCCAGCCGTGCGGTCCGGACGACGACGCGCGGGCGAACTCGGCGAGCACCCGGTGGCGCCCGTCGAGCAGCCGCAGCCCCCGCATCGGGCGGCTGACCGCGAGGAAGCCCTCGGCGACGCCGGCGTCGGCGAGCGCGCGCAGGGCCTCGTCGTCCAGGTGCACCGCGCGGGGCTGTCCGTAGGGCGCGGTCTGCCGTTCCAGCACCAGCACCCGCAACCCGCGCCGGGCGAGCAGCAGCGCCGCCGTCAGCCCCACCGGCCCGGCGCCGACGACGACCACGGGGACTCCCGACACGGGGGCACTCTCGCAGCCCGCGGACGGCGGGGTAGCGGCAACGTTGCACCCGCCTTCCCACCCGTGTGAGCCACGTCATAAGTTGCCGGTCACGGACATGCACTCGTGCATGCAAGCGGCCCTCAGCGGTGAGGGCGACGAGGAGGTCACTGTGCCCGTGAACACCCGCGGCGCGATCCTGCGCTCCGCTCCCGGCAAGTGGGAGGTCACCGACCTGGTCGCGGACGACCCGCGACAGGGCGAACTCCAGGTCAAGCTGGCGGCGTCCGGTCTCTGCCACTCGGACGACCACATCGCCACCGGCGACATGCAGGTCGGCCACTACCCGTTCCTCGGCGGCCACGAGGGCTCCGGCGTCGTCACCGCCGTCGGCCCGGGCACCCCGGGGTTCAAGGAGGGCGACCACGTCGTCTTCTCGTTCCTGCCCGGCTGCGGCCGGTGCCGCTACTGCGCCAACGGCCAGCAGTACATCTGCGACTCCGGCGCGAACCTGCTGGTGGGCTCCCGTTGGGACGACGCGGAGAGCTTCCGCATCCAGACCAGCGACGGCACGCCGGTCGGCCAGATGTGCGGCCTGGGCACCTTCGCCGAGGTGACGACGGTCGACGTCCGCTCCACGGTGAAGATCCCCGACGAGATCCCGCTCGACGTCGCCTGCCTCGTCGGGTGCGGCGTGGGTACCGGCTGGGGCACCGCGGTGCAGGCCGGCGAGGTCCGGGCCGGCGACACGGTGATCGTCATGGGCATCGGCGGCATCGGCATCAACGCCGTCCAGGGCGCGGCGCACGCCGGCGCCAGCCACGTCATCGCCGTCGACCCGATCCCCTTCAAGCGGGAGAAGGCCCAGGAGCTCGGCGCCACCCACGCCTTCGAGAGCATCGACGAGGCCGCCGACTTCGCCCGCAGCGTCACCAACGGTCAAGGCGCGGACAAGGCGCTGATCACGGTCGGCGTGCTCAAGGGCGAGCACGTCGCGCAGGCGTTCGAGGCGATCGGCAAGGGCGGTCGCGTCGTCATCACCGGCCTCGGCGACCTCACCGACGTGGGCATCCCGATCAACCCCAGCATGCTGGCGCTGTTCACCAAGGAGATCCGCGGAGCGCTGTTCGGAGACCAGAACCCCAGCTCCGACATGCTGAAGATGCTGCGGCTCTACCAGGAGGGGAAGCTCAAGCTCGACGAGCTGATCACCAACCGGTACAAGCTCGACGACGTCAACCAGGGCTACGAGGACATGAAGGCCGGCAAGAACATCCGCGGCGTGATCGTCTACGACAACTGAAGAAGGGACCCCTTGCCTCCCCGCCACTCGCGAGCTCGCGGCGGGGCCCTGCAGGGGGGCCAAGGGCCGGGGCGTCCCCTCGCGGGGCGCCCCGGTCGCACGTTGCCACCCAGGAGGAGCCTCGTCGTGAGCACCACCACCGCCCGGCGGCTCGACGTGACCGGCATGGTCCGGGTCGCCCGCGAGCGCGTGGTCGCCCGCATCCGCGAGGCCGAGGTCGTCGCCGCCGCGCTGTCGGCCGGCCGCAACGTCCTGCTGGAGGGGCCGCCGGGCACGGGCAAGACGACGCTGCTGCGCTCGCTGGCCGACGGTGCCGGCGTGCCCCTAGTGCTGGTCGAGGGCAACGCCGAGCTCACCCCCACCCGGCTGGTCGGCCACCACGACGCCTCACGGGTGCTCACCGAGGACTACCGCCCCGAGAACTTCGTGCCCGGCCCGCTCACCCGGGCCATGACCGACGGCGCGATCCTCTACGTCGAGGAGTTCAACCGCGTCCCCGAGGAGACGATGAACGTGCTCCTCGGGGTGCTGTCCGAGCGGGAGATGCACGTGCCGCGCTTCGGCCGGGTCACCGCGCGGCCCACCTTCCGGCTGGTCGCCGCCATGAACCCGTTCGACGCGGTGGGGACCGCGCGGGTGACGCCGGCGCTGTACGACCGTTCCTGCCGGGTGGCGATGGGCTACCAGGACGAGGAGGCCGAGCTGGCCGTCGTCGCCACCGCGACCGGCGGGCCGGCGCGGCTGGTCGCCCAGGCGGTGCGGGCGGTCCGGATCACCCGCGACCACCCCGAGCTGAGGATCGGCTCCTCGGTGCGCGGCGCCCTGGACACGGTGCTCATCGCGCTGGAGCTGGCCACCGTTCGCGGGCACGAGGCCGTCGAGGACTCCACCGGACTCGACGCCGCCCTCGCCGCACTCACCGGCAAGGTGACCCTGGCCGACGGCGCGGCCCGGCCGGTGGAGGACGTCGTCGCGGACATCTGGCGCCGGGCGGGTGAGGAGCTGGGAAAAGCCTGACGCCCGAGGAGCCGGGCGACCCCGCCGACGCGGCCGAGCCGCCCCCGCCCCCACCCGGCGCCGGGAGCCTGCAGGACCCGCCGGGACGCCGTCCCCCGCAGCCGGCCCCGGTGGAGGACGCCGACGACGTCGAGCGGCTGCTCCAGCAGCACCAGGCGCGGCGGGCCGGACGGGAGCAGCTGGCCCGGGCCCACCCGGAGTTCCAGCAGGTCTCCCCGCAGGTGGGAGAGCTCGACGAGGACGCGCTGGCCGACCTCACTGCCCGCGACCCCGACGCGGCCAACCGGCTGCTGACGGCCATGGGGCGGGCGTTCGACCCGGTGCTGCGGGCCGCTGCCCGGGCGCTGGCCTGCCGGCTGCCGGTGGGCACGCCACGCGCCGGGGTCCCCGACCGCCCGGGAACCCGCCGTGTGGTGACCCGCCGCGACGAGACCGGCAGCGACATCGACCTGGACGCGACCCTCGCCGCGCGCGGTGCCGAGCCGCACTGGCGGGCCGAGCACCTGCACACCCGCGGCTGGCGCTCCACCGGCCGGGCGTGCGTGCTGCTCGTCGACGCCTCCGGCTCGGTCGCGGGCGACGAGCTCGCGGTCGCCGTCCTCACCGCCTCGGCGCTGTCCCAGCGGATGCGGCCCGGGGACGAGCTGGCCGTCGTCGCCTTCTGGTCGCGGGCAGTCGTGCTGCGGGCGCTGTCCACCGACCCGCGCACGGACGCCGTCATCGACCGGCTGTTCGACCTGGACGGCGGCGGCACCACCGACCTGGACCTGGGCCTGCGCACCGCGGCGGGCCAGCTGGCCCGCTCCCGCGCGGCCGCCCGGGACGTGCTGCTGCTCTCCGACGGGATGCCCACGGACAGCCCCGACCCGCTGCCGGCCGCGGCGGCGCTGGCCCGCGCCGGCGCGCACCTGCACGTGCTGTCGCTGTCGGAGGAGCCGGAGTCCGTGGCCGCCTGCGCCGCGCTGGCCGCCGCCGGTGACGGCCGGGTGGCTCCGCTGCTCAAGCCGACGCAGGCCCCCGCGGCCGTCCGGACGCTGCTGGGCTGAACGCCGCCCCGGCCCGCGCCGGGTCCAGCGGGACGGCCGAGCTCAGGACGGCGCTCCCCAGCCGCAGGACGCCGTCGGACAGCGCCGCGCAGCGCACCCCGCCGCGGCCGCGCAGCCCGCGGTGCGCCCCGGGCGCCAGGACGACGTCCATCCAGGCGCAGGGGTGGGCCGGCCGGCCGCCGCCGAGCAGCACCGGCCCGGACCCGGTGTCCAGCGTGAACCGCTGCCCGCGCAGCGCCTCGACCTCCGCGCCCCGCAGGACGACGGTGCGCCGGGCCAGGTGCGGGTCGAACGGGGCGGCGCCGGTCTCGGCGGCGACGGCCTCCAGCGCCTCGACGGCCAGCACGGTCAGCCGGGCGTCGCGGTGCGCCGGGCGGCCGGCGTAGCGGTCCCCGACCACGCCGACCCCGGCTCGCACCTCGACCGCCTGGCGCCGGTCGCCGTCCTGCGGCGGGACGGGTCCTGCGGGCCGGCCGTCGTAGCGGTGCACAGGGGAGGCCAGCAGCGCGACGACCTCGACGTCGTACCGAAGAAGGACCCCCTCCTCCCCACCCCTCGCAAGCTCGGGGCGGGCCCCTGGAGGGGGCCTAATGGTCGACCAGGCCGTAGGCGCGGGCCTCCTCCGCGTCGAGCAGCCTCCCGGCGCGCATGTCCGCGGCCACCTCGTCCACCGACCGTCGGCAGGCCGCGGCCACCCGCTCCTGCAGCCGGCGCAGCTGCCGGGCGTGCTCGGCGGCCCAGGCCTCCACCTCGTGACCGGGGACGCCCCGCGGCGCCCGGGGCTCGCACAGCCGGACCATCGCGTGCGCGCCGACGACCCGCCGGTCGGCGACGGCGAGGACCGCGACCGCCGGCCCGCTGAGGGTGCCCAGGCTGGTCGCGTGCACCGGGACGCCGACCAGGTCGAGCGCGTCCACCAGCGTCAGGGCGCCCTGGAGGTCGGCGCCCACCCCGGAGAGCCGGAGCCGGACCGGGTCGTCCCCCGTCGCGTCGAGCAGCGCCAGTTCGGCGACCGCCCGGTTGACGGCATCGGCGTCCAGCTCGCCGGAGAGGGTGACCACCCGCTGCTCGAGCAGCCGCTCGGCGAGCCAGTCACCTCCCCCGACCACCAGGGCCGCCGATGCCGACACCGGGCCGGGCGTGGCCGGACGGGGCTCGGGGTGCCACGGGTCGTGCCGCGGTCGCGGTGGCTCCGGCGGCTGCGGGGGCAGGGGCGGGAAGGTGCTCCGGGGCGTGCTCATCGGGACTCCTCGGACGGTCGGACGTACCAGTCGACGGCGCGGCCCAGGGCGGCCGCGTAGCGCTCCAGCGTGGACAGCCGCGCGTCGAGCTCGCCGCTCTCCAGCCGGGCGACGGCGGACTGCGAGGTGCCCATGCGCGCGGCCAGCTCGGTCTGGCTCAGCCCGCTCTCCCGGCGGGCGCGGGCCAGCTGCTCGATCAGCTCGTGCCGGCGCGCCGAGGCGTTCCCGAGCCCGGGGAAGGCGCTGCGACGAGGCCCGTCCGGCATAGCGGAGATGGTATCGCTGATCCGCTATGTGCGGAGGCCCTCGGCCTGCCTGGGCGTCGGATGGCCCCGTCCAGGGCACCGCCGCGAGCTTGCGGGCGGTGGGGAGGACGGGGTCCTTCTGCTAGCGCTCCGCCGTCCGGTGGATCGGGCCCTCGATGCCGGTGAGCCGCTCCCCCGAGCCGCCCCAGCGGCCGGCGATGACCTCGGCGGCGATGGAGACGGCCGTCTCCTCGGGCGTGCGGGCGCCGAGGTCCAGCCCGATCGGGGAGGAGAGCCGGGCCAGCTCCTCCTTGGACAGCCCCGCCTCCTCCAGCCGGACCAGCCGCTCCTCGTGCGTGCGCCGGGACCCCATCGCGCCGACGTAGGCGACCGGCAGCCGCAGCGCGACCTCCAGCAGCGGGACGTCGAACTTCGGGTCGTGGGTGAGCACGCACAGCACGGTGCGCTCGTCGATCCGGCCGGCGTCGACCTCGGCCTGCAGGTAGCGGTGCGGCCACTCGACGACGACCTCGTGGGCGTCGGGGAAGCGCTTGGGCGTGGCGAAGACCGGGCGGGCGTCGCAGACGGTGACCCGGTAGCCGAGGAAGGCCCCGACGCGGGCGACGGCGGCGGCGAAGTCGATGGCGCCGAAGACGACCATCCGGGCGGCCGGCGCGAAGGCGTTGACGAACAGCGACAGGTCGTCGCCGCGGCGCTCGCCGTCGTGGCCGACGTGCAGCATCCCGGTGCGGCCGGCGGCCAGCATGCCGCGTGCGTCGTCGGCGACGGCGTCGTCCAGGCGCTGCAGGCCGAGGGTGCCCGAGCTGCGGTCGGGCCAGACGACCAGCCGCCGTCCCACCCGGTCGTCCGGGCCGGCGACGCAGGTGACGACGGCGACCGGCTCGTGCCGCGCCACCGACTCGGCCACCTCGCCGAGCTCGGGGAAGGACTCCCGCGACACCGACTCGACGAAGACGTCGAGGATCCCGCCGCAGGTCAGCCCCACGGCGAAGGCGTCGTCGTCGCTGACGCCGTACCGCTCGAGGGTCGGGACGCCGGACTCGACGACGTCCTTGGCCTCCTCGTAGACCGCACCCTCGACGCAGCCGCCGGAGACGCTGCCCACAGCGGTGCCGTCGGGTCCGACGAGCATCGACGCGCCGGCCGGGCGGGGGGCCGACCGCCAGGTGGCCACCACAGTGCCCATGCCGACGGTCTCACCCGCCTGCCACCAGCCGATCAGGTCCTCGAGCACGTCACGCATCCGACCGCTCCTCTTCTCGGGGTCGAGCCATGGTGGCCCCGTCCGGAGGCTCGCCCTGAGCTTGCGAAGGGTGAGAGGGACGGGGTCCTCTTTCAGGCACGGGAGATGACCCCCGCCAGCTCCTGGAACGCGGCCAGGCTGTGCCCGGCCACGAAGTGGTCAACCGACGGCAGCGCCGCCTGCATCCCGCCGGTGAGCGGCTGGTAGCCCTCCCGGCCCTTGTGCGGGTTGACCCACACGACCGCGTGCGCCAGCCGTTGCAGCCGGGCCATCTGCTCGGCCAGCACCTCGGTGCCGCC
>DASQXT010000491.1:0-2258 GCA_035639575.1 Geodermatophilus sp. | reverse complement strand
GCCAGTGCGGCCGCCGAGCGGGTGCTGGAGTTCCTCGACGCGCGCCCCGCCGTCATCGATTCTGCCGCAGCCGGCCCACCGCAGCCGGTGACCGGGCGAGTCGACCTGACCCAGGTGAGCTTCCGCTATCCCGGCACCGACCGCGACGTGCTCACCGATGTGTCGCTGCACGTGCCCGCCGGGCGCACGGTGGCCCTGGTCGGTGCCAGCGGCGCGGGGAAGTCGACCATCGTGAAACTGCTGCTGCGGTTCTACGATCCCGTGCGCGGCGCGATATGCCTCGACGGCCAGGACCTGCGGGAGATGTCGCTGAGCGGGCTGCGGGAGAACGTGGCGGTGTTGTTGCAGGAGAACCTCGTGTTCGACGGCACCATCCGGGACAACATCGCCTACGGACGTCCCGACGCCAGCGAGATCGACATCGAGAAGGCCGCCCGGGCCGCGGACGCCCACGAGTTCATCGCCGCCCTCCCGGAGGGGTACGCCACGGTCGTCGGACAACGCGGACGGCTGCTGTCCGGCGGTCAGCGGCAACGCATCGCGATCGCCCGGGCCATGATCCGCGACGCACCGGTCCTCATTCTGGACGAGCCGACCACGGGCCTGGACGCCGAGTCGGGACGGCGCATCATGGAACCGCTCCGACGCCTCATGACAGGCCGCACGACGGTCATCATTTCGCACAACCTGCTGACCGTTCAGGACGCCGACTCCGTCGTCGTGCTCGACGCCGGCACGGTCGTCGAGACGGGCACCCACGCACAACTTCTGGCCCGCGGAGGCACCTATGCGAGGCTGTGGAGAATGCACGGCACCCCGAACGGTGAAGGAAACAACCCCGGTCTGCGCCGCGGTCGCCACCGGGCACCCGACCCACCCTCCGCAGAAGCACCCGCCGCATTCCTTCCAGGAGAAACGGGCAAGGATGCTCGAGGGGGCAGCTTCCGTCTGCGGGGTCGCCACCAGGCGCCCGACCCGCCACCCGCAGGCTCACCTACCGCGCTGTTGCCAGAGTCCTCGACATACCAAGGAGATTGCCCGGAAGTTGACGTCAGGCCACTGCGGTGATGTACGCCAATGCCGGATCGCCGAAGAAGCCTCGAACGATGTGCGGCAGGCGCTGCAGCCGGCGCAGCCGGCCGGTGACGACCGCCTTCATCTGCTCCGGGCCTTTGACGGCGGCGGGGGCGACGCCGTCGTGCTTGACGTTCTGCCAGACCCACTCGTCGGGGTTGAGCTGCGGCGAGTAGGCCGGGAGCCGGTAGAGCCGCAGCTCCCCATTGGTGGAGTCGACGAACTTGGCTACCGCCTTGGCCCGGTGCACCGGGTGGTTGTCGACGATGACGAACACCGGCCCACCACCGTGGCCGGCGGCGTCGTGCCGCAGCCGCTGCAGGAAGGCGATGAACCCGGCGCCGGTGAGCGTGCCGGCCAGGATGGAGAACCGCAGCGCGCCCTGGGCGCTGATCGCCGAGATCATGTTCAGCCCGAACCGGGCGCCGGTGCCGGTCACCGCCGGCGTCTGCCCGACCGGCGCCCAGGTGGTGCCGGCGTGGTAGTCACTGCGCACGCCGGCCTCGTCGACAAAGAACACCGTGCCGCCGGCCATCTTGGCCTGCGCGGCGATGGTCGGATATTCGACCTCCCGCCACCGCGCCACCGCGACGGGGTCGGCCTGCTCGGCCCGGTAGAGGGGGCGCTGGGCGGAGAAGCCTAGCGCGTGCAGGGTGCGCCCGACGCTGGCCACGGTGAGGTCCACGCCGAACCGGGCGGCGATCAGTTGCCGGACCACCTCGCGGGTCCACAACGCGACGGCGAACCCGTGGTCCCGCGGATCGGTCTCCGCGATCAGCCCGGCCAACTCCCGCAACTGCGCGTCGGAGAGCTTGCGCGGCCGGCCGGGCACCGGCTTGGCCCGCAGCGCCTGCCGGCCCGCGGTGCGCTCGGTGGCCAGCCAGGTGTAGATCGTGCGCCGGTGCAGACCGAGGGCGGCCAGGCCCGCGCCGACCTCGGCCGCCGGCACGCCCCGGGCTACCTGCTCGACCGCCCGCAGCCGCAGCGCCTCCAGCGTTTGGTGATCGAGCTTGCGGCCGTCGTCCTCCCGCATTCCTCGATCGTCCCCGCGCACCAACCTGGGATCAAGCTACTAACGATCTCTTCAGTATCTGGTTGCGCGCAGCCAGGTCGGTGCGGCTGCGGCGACATGATGATCGATGGGGTGTCCCGGCAGGGTGCGGCCGCTCGGTCTTTTGAGGCCG
>DASQXT010000490.1:0-2858 GCA_035639575.1 Geodermatophilus sp. | reverse complement strand
GAACTGCTTGGCGTTGAGGCCACGGAAGTCACGGATGCGGGGCAGGGCCAGCGACAGCAGCCGGTCCAGGAACTCCCACATGCGGTCGCCGCGCAGGGTGACCTTCGCGCCGATCGGCATGCCCTCGCGCAGCTTGAACTGCGCGATGGACTTGCGGGCCCGGACGACGGCCGGCTTCTGCCCGGTGATGGCGGTCAGGTCGCGGACCGCGCCGTCCATCAGCTTGGCGTCACGGGTGGCCTCGCCGACGCCCATGTTGACGACGATCTTGGTCAGCCGCGGGATCTGCATGACGTTGTCGTAGCCGAACTCGTCCTGCAGCGCCGGGACGATCTCGTCGCGGTAGCGGGCGAGCATGCGGGGCAGCTCACGGGTGGGTGCACTCATGGCGTCAGAGGTCCTTACCGGTGCGCCGCGAGACCCGGATGCTGCGGCCTTCCTCGTCCTTGCGGTAGCCGACCCGGGTCGGCTTGTCCTCGGAGTCGATCACCATCACGTTGCTCACGTGGATGGGAGCCTCCTGCGTGACGATCCCGCCCGACTGGGCACCACGCTGGTTGGAGCTGATCCGGGTGTGCTTCTTGACCCGGCCCACGCCCTCGACGAGGACCTTCTGCAGCTTCGGGTAGGCGGCGATCACCCGGCCCTTGGCGCCCTTGTCCTTGCCGGACAGCACCACGACGGTGTCGCCCTTCTTGACCTTCATCGACGGCGCCTTGGCCGTCGTGTCCTTCTTCGCAGCCATGGTCACAGCACCTCCGGAGCGAGCGAGATGATCCGCATGAAGCGCTTGTCGCGGAGCTCACGGCCCACCGGGCCGAAGATGCGCGTACCGCGCGGGTCGCCGCTGTCGCGGATGATGACCGCGGCGTTCTCGTCGAAGCGGATGTACGAGCCGTCCGGACGACGACGCTCCTTCACCGTGCGGACGACGACGGCCTTGACGACGTCGCCGCGCTTGACCCCCGCACCGGGCAGCGCGTCCTTGACGGTGGCGACGATGACGTCACCGATGCCCGCGTAGCGTCGCCCCGACCCGCCGAGCACCCGGATGCAGAGGATCTCCTTCGCACCGGTGTTGTCGGCGACCCGCAGTCGCGACTCCTGCTGGATCACGTCCTACTCCCTGATCTCAGTTGTGACAGCCGGGCCGGAACGGTGAACCGGCTGTCCGGTACCCACGTGCGGACGCACCGGCAGCATCAGCCGCCGGTGCGTCCGAGCACGGGTACCGGGATGGGCGCGCACCCGCAAGAGCGCGCCAGTCGTCCAGGGTACTCGCTCCTGGACCCGCCCCGGAGGGCGGCTCCGACGGGGGCCGTGAGGCCCCCGACCGGCTTACTTGGCCTTCTCGAGGACCTCGACCAGCCGCCACCGCTTGGTGGCCGACGTCGGCCGGGTCTCCATGATCTGCACGCGGTCACCGATGCCGGCGACCTGCTGCTCGTCGTGGGCCTTCAGCTTGCTCGTGCGACGGATGACCTTGCCGTAGAGGCCGTGCTTCACGCGGTCCTCGACCTCGACGACGATGGTCTTGTCCATCTTGTCGCTGACCACGAGGCCCTCGCGGACCTTGCGGTAGCCACGGCCGGCCAGGCCGGGGCCCGACGCGGCAGCAGTGTTCGACGTAGCCGCCGACTGGGGCTCGCTCATGCCACACCCTCGCTCGGGGCGACCGACAGGCCCAGCTCGCGCTCGCGCATGATCGTGTAGATCCGGGCGATGTCGCGGCGGACGGTCTGCAGCCGCCGGTTGTTGTCCAGCTGGCCGGTGGCCACCTGGAACCGCAGGTTGAACAGTTCTTCCTTCGACTCGCGCAGCCGCGTGGCGAGCTCCTCGACGGAGAGCTCACGCAGCTCGGGAGCGGTCAGACCGGCGGCCATCACACCTCTCCTTCACGAGTGATGAAGCGGCACTTCATCGGCAGCTTGTGGATCGCGCGGCGCATCGCCTCGCGGGCCACCGGCTCGGCCACGCCCGACAGCTCGAACATGATCCGGCCCGGCTTGACGTTGGCGACCCACCACTCCGGCGAGCCCTTGCCGGAACCCATGCGGGTCTCGGCCGGCTTCTTGGTGAGCGGGCGGTCCGGGTAGATGGAGATCCAGACCTTCCCGCCACGGCGGATGTGGCGGGTCATGGCGATACGAGCGGACTCGATCTGCCGGTTGGTCACGTACGCCGGCTCGAGTGCCTGGATGGCGTACTCGCCGAAGTTGATCTGGGTACCGCCCTTGGCACGACCCGAGCGGCTCGGGTGGTGCTGCTTGCGGTGCTTGACGCGCCGTGGGATCAGCACGTGTCAGCCCTCCGTGGGGTTCTGCGCGGCCGTGTTCTCGGCCGCAGCGGTGGCCGGGGCGGGCGGGGTGTCCGGCATGGCCTCGGCGACGGACTGCTCGGGAGCGACCTCGCCGGAGGTCGCGGCCACCGCGCTGTCGGTGGTGTCGACGGCCGGGCCGGTCGAGGACTCGGCGGCGGCGCGGCCGGCCTCGGTCCCGCCGGCCGTGGTGCCCGAGGACCCCGAGCGGCGCGGCCGCTGCGAGCGCTCACGGCGCTGCTGCCGGGCGGCGAGGGCCTCGAGGGCCTCCCGCTCGGCACGCGAGCCGCTGGCGTCGCCCTTGTAGATCCAGACCTTCACGCCGATGCGGCCGAAGGTGGTCCGGGCCTCGTAGATGCCGTAGTCGATGTTCGCCCGGAGGGTGTGCAGGGGCACGCGGCCCTCGCGGTAGAACTCCGACCGGCTCATCTCGGTGCCGCCCAGGCGACCGGAGCACTGCACCCGGATGCCCTTGACCTGCGGGCTGCGCTGGGCCGACTGCATGGCCTTGCGCATGGCGCGGCGGAAGCTGACCCGGCTG
>DASQXT010000489.1:0-5878 GCA_035639575.1 Geodermatophilus sp. | reverse complement strand
ACCCGGTGCCCGTTCTGCAGCTCGACCCGGAACATCGCGTTGGGCAGCGGCTCGACGACGCGACCCTCGACCTCGATGGCCCCGTCCTTCTTCGCCATGCCCGACACGGCCTCCCTGACTCGGTGGTGCTGGTGTCCCTCGCGCGCTCACGCCGGAGCCCGGCGGACGCACTCGGAGGTGTACAGAACGGGTGGTGCAGGCGCTCCCGCGAGGGCGCCCCGGGTCGTACGGCCACAGCACGACAACAGGGCGGCGCGAACGCCGTCGTTCACTGTACCCCGCTGCGACGAGGGGCTCCAACCCGGTCCTCGTCACAGCGGGAGGACCCGCTGCCCCCACGCGCAGGCACGCGGCGGGACCCTGCAGGGCGCCCAGCTGGGGGGAGCCGGTCCCCGCTACTGGCGGGGAGTGATCCCGAAGGGGGCCAGCCCCGCGACGCCGCCGTCCTCCGCCGTGAGGACCCACGGGCCCTCGGGGGTGATCGCGACGGTGTGCTCGAAGTGGGCCGCGCGCGACCCGTCCTTGGTCACCACGGTCCAGCCGTCCTCGAGCTCGACCGTGGCCGGGTCCCCCACGGTGACCATGGGCTCGATCGCCAGCGCCAGCCCCGGCACCAGCCGCGGGCCGCGCCCGGCGCGGCCGTAGTTCAGCACGTGCGGGTCCTGGTGCATCTCGGTGCCGATGCCGTGCCCGCCGTAGTGGTCGACGATCCCGTACGGGTGCCGCTCGGCGGTGATCGTCTCCTCGACGGCGTGGCTGATGTCGGTCAGCCGCCCACCGGCCAGCGCCTTGGCCAGGCCCGCCCACATCGACCGCTCGGTCACCTCGAGCAGCGCGGCATCCTCGGCCGAGGGCTCTCCCACCGTCACGGTGATCGCCGAGTCGCTGTGCCAGCCGTTGAGGATCGCGCCGCAGTCGATGGAGATGTTGTCGCCGGCGGCCAGCACCCGGTCGGGGTTCGGGATGCCGTGGACGATCTCGTCGTTGATCGACGCGCAGATCGTGCCGGTGAAGCCGTGGTAGCCGAGGAAGTTCGGGACCGCGCCGTTCGACCGGATGTGGTCCTCGGCGACGGCGTCGAGCTCCCCGGTGCTGACGCCGGGGCGGACGGCGGCCCGCACCGCCTCGAGCGCTCCGGCGGTGACGAGGCCCGAGGCGCGCATGAGCTCGATCTCGTGCGGCGTCTTGATCTGGATCATCCGTCCACTCCACTTCGCCAGCAGCGGGATCCGGCCGAGGATCCCCGCGGCCGTCATCTGCGCCGCCTGCCCTCAGCCCGCGCCCGGTCCGTCGGGGCGCCCGCCCCCGCAGGCCCCGAGCGCACTCATCGCCCGCTCGGTGACCTCCTCGACCGCGCCGATGGCGTCGATGCGGGTCAGCAGCCCCTCGGTCTCGTACCAACCCGACAGCGGGGCGGTCTGTTCCCGGTAGACCTGCAGCCGGTGCCGCACGGTCTCGGGCCTGTCGTCGTCCCGCTGGACCCACTCACCGTCGACGAGCACCCGGCGGCCGGAGAGCCGGCGCACCAGCTCGTCCTCCTCCACGACCATCTCGAGCACGCAGTCGAGGGCGTTCCCCAGCTCGCGCAGCGAGTCCCGCAGCTGCTCGGCCTGGGCGATCGTCCGGGGGAAGCCGTCGAGCAGGAACCCGCCCTTGGCGTCGGGCTCGGCCAGCCGGTCCTTGACCATGGCGACGGTGATCTCGTCGGGGACGAGGTCGCCGGCGTCCATGTAGCTCTTGGCCTGCAGCCCGAGCTCGGTCTTGCCGCTCACGTTGGCGCGGAAGATGTCACCGGTCGAGATGGCCGGGACGCCGAGCCGGCCGGCGATGATCTGCGCCTGGGTCCCCTTGCCCGCTCCGGGAGGGCCCAGCAGCACGACGCGCACTACTTCAGGAACCCTTCGTAGTTGCGCTGGTTGAGTTGCGTCTCGATCTGCTTCACCGTCTCCAACCCCACTCCGACCATGATCAGCACCGCGGTGCCACCGAACGGGAAGTTCTGGTTCTGTCCCTGCTGCGTGATGGAGAGGAACAGGTTGGGCAACACTGCCACCAGCCCCAGGTAGATCGACCCGGGCAGGGTGATCCTGGACAGCACGTACTGCAGGTACTCGGCGGTGGGCCGGCCGGGGCGGATGCCGGGGATGAAGCCGCCGTAGCGCTTCATGTCCTCGGCCCGCTCCTCCGGGTTGAACGTGATCGACACGTAGAAGTACGTGAAGAAGACGATCAGGCCGAAGTAGATCGCGATGTGCACCGGGCTGCCCTGGTCGATGACGTAGTTCTCGAAGAACTGACGCACCGGGCCGGTCTTGTCACCCTGCAGCTGGGTGATCAACTGGGGCAGGTAGAGCAGCGACGAGGCGAAGATGACCGGGATGACGCCGGCCTGGTTGACCTTCAGCGGCAGGTAGGTCGACGTCCCGCCGTACATGCGGCGGCCGACCATGCGCTTGGCGTACTGGACCGGGATGCGCCGCTGGGCCTGCTCGACGTAGACGACCGAGCCGATGACGACCAGGGCCAGGAGGCAGACCAGCGCGAAGACCATGCCGCCGCGGGTCTGCAGGATCGAGCCGCCCTCGGCGGGGATCCGGGCGGCGATCGAGGTGAAGATCAGCACGGACATGCCGTTGCCGATCCCCTTCTCGGTCAGGAGCTCGCCCAGCCACATGATCACGGCGGTGCCGGCGGTCAGCGCGACCACCAGGACGACCGTCGTCCAGATGGAGCGGGACGGGATGATGTCCTGCGAGCAACCGGGGAAGAGCTGACCGCTCCGGGCCAGGGCGATGATGCCGGTGCTCTGCAGGATCGCGAGGGCGATCGTCAGGTAGCGGGTGTACTGGGTCAGCTTCTGCTGGCCCGACTGCCCTTCCTTCTTCAGCTGCTCGAAGCGCGGGATGACCACGACGAGCAGCTGCACGATGATGCTCGCGGTGATGTACGGCATGATGCCGAGCGCGAAGACCGACAGCCGCAGCAGCGCGCCGCCGGAGAAGAGGTTGACCAGCGAGTAGAGGTCCCGCTGGTCGGAGGCCTGCGCTTGCTCGAGACAGCTGTTGATGGCCACCACCGAGACGCCCGGCCCGGGGATGGAGGCACCCAGGCGGTACACGGCGATGATCGCCAGGGAGAACAGCAGCTTGCGCCGGAGGTCTGGCGTCCGGAACGCCGCGGCGAACGCCTGCAGCACGTGCCCTCCCCTGCTCGGTCGGATGAGATTAGCAACGAGCCCGACCGTTCGATGGGGAGGCCGGGCAGCAGATGACCCCGGGGCGCGGCGGGCGCCCCGGGGTCATCGGCGTTCAGATGCGGGTGGTGCTGCCCCCGGCCGCGCCGATCTTCTCGGCGGCGGACGCGGAGAAGGCGTGCGCGTGCACGTGCACCTGCACGCCGCCCAGGTCGCCGGTGCCGAGGACCTTCACCGGCTGGCCACGGCGCACGGCGCCGGCCTCGGCGAGGGAGTCGGGGTTCACCGAGCCGCCCTGGGGGAACAGGGCCGCGATCCGGTCGAGGTTGACGACCTGGAAGACGACCTTGTTCGGGTTCTTGAAGCCCGAGAGCTTCGGCAGTCGCATGTGCAGCGGCGTCTGCCCGCCCTCGAACCGCGCGGAGGTGTTCCCGCGCGCGCCGGTGCCCTTGGTGCCGCGACCGGCCGTCTTGCCCTTGGAGCCCTCACCGCGACCCACGCGGGTCTTGGGGGTGTGGGCGCCGGGGGCC
Source organism: Geodermatophilus sp. (assembly GCA_035639575.1). Classification (GTDB taxonomy): domain Bacteria; phylum Actinomycetota; class Actinomycetes; order Mycobacteriales; family Geodermatophilaceae; genus Geodermatophilus. Next base: position 2,155 of record DASQXT010000489.1, on the reverse strand, counting down.
GGGCGCAGGTGGTGGACCTTGAGAGTCATTGTGTGTCCCTGCTCAGCTGATCTCTTCGACGGCGACCAGGTGCGGCACCGTCGCGACCATCCCGCGGATCTCGGGACGGTCCTCCTGGACGACCGAGTCGTTGATCCGCTTGAGCCCCAGCGAGCGCAGCGTCTGGCGCTGGTTGGGCTTGGTGCCGATCGCCGACCGGATCTGGGTGACCTTCAGCTGCGCCATCTCAGACCCCCTGGCCTGCACGCGCCCGCAGCATGGCGGCGGGAGCGACGTCCTCGAGCGGCAGACCGCGGCGGGCCGCGATCTCCTCGGGACGGACGAGCTCCTTCAGCGCCTGCATGGTCGCGTGCACGATGTTGATCGGGTTCGACGACCCGAGGCTCTTGGAGAGCACGTCGTGGATGCCGGCGCACTCGAGCACGGCACGCACCGGCCCACCGGCGATGACACCGGTACCGGGGCTGGCCGGCTTGAGCAGCACGACGCCGGCCGCCGCCTCACCCTGCACGGGGTGCGGGATGGTGCTGGCGATGCGCGGCACCTTGTAGAAGTGCTTCTTGGCCTCCTCGACGCCCTTGGCGATGGCCGCGGGCACCTCCTTGGCCTTGCCGTAGCCGACGCCCACGGTGCCGTCGCCGTCGCCCACGATCACCAGGGCGGTGAAGCTGAAGCGCCGACCACCCTTGACGACCTTGGACACGCGGTTGATGGCCACCACGCGCTCGATGAAGTTGCTCTTCTCGGCAGGCGCGCCGCCGGGCCCCCGCCCGCCGTCACGACGGTCGCGGCGGTCGTTGCCGCCGCCGGCGCCGCCGCCGCGTCGCTGTGGTCCTGGCATCAGACGTCCCTCTCGATCTGCTGGTTCGCGTAGCTCATCAGAAGTCCAGGCCACCCTCGCGGGCGCCGTCGGCCAGTGCCGCGATGCGGCCCTGGTAGCGGTTGCCGCCCCGGTCGAAGACGACCGCGGTGATGCCGGCGGCCTTGGCGCGCTCGGCCACCAGGGCGCCGACCCGGCGGGCCAGCGTGGACTTGTCGCCCTCGGCGCTGCGCAGGCTGGCGTCGAGCGTCGAGGCACTCACCAGGGTACGGCCGACGGTGTCGTCGACGACCTGGACGTGGATGTGCCGCGAGCTGCGGTTGACCACCAGGCGCGGACGCTCGGGGGTACCCCCCACGCGCTTGCGCAGCCGGGTGTGCCGGCGCAGGCGGGAGACCCGCCGCGCGGTGCTGACGTCGGTGCCCACGGGCTTGTGCACCCGAGCACCGCTCTTCTCGGTCTGTGCCATCACTTACCCGTCTTCCCGACCTTGCGCTTGACGACCTCGCCCTGGTAGCGCACGCCCTTGCCCTTGTACGGGTCCGGACGGCGCAGTCCACGGATGTTGGCCGCGACCTGGCCCACCAGCTGCTTGTCGATCCCGGTCACCCGCAGACGGGTCGGGGACTCGACCGTGAAGGTGATGCCCTCGGGGGCCCTCACCGGCACCGGGTGGCTGTAGCCCAGGGCGAACTCGAGGTCCGACCCGCGGGCCTGCACGCGGTACCCGACGCCGACGATCTCGAGGGTCTTGGTGTAGCCCTCGGTGACGCCGGTGATCATGTTGGCGATGAGCGTGCGCGACAGCCCGTGCAGGGCCCGGCTCTCCCGCTCGTCGTCCGGACGCTGCACCTGCAGCGTGCCGTCCTCCCCGCGCTCGACGGTGATCGGCGAGGCGACGGTGTGGTTCAGCGTGCCCTTGGGACCCTTGACGCTCAGCGTCTGGCCGTCGATGGAGACGTCCACGCCCCCGGGCACGGGAATCGGCAGTCGTCCGATCCGCGACATGTCACTCGCTCCTCACCAGACGTAGGCGAGGACTTCCCCACCCACGCCCTTCTTGTTCGCCTGGCGGTCGGTCAGCAGCCCGGTGGAGGTGGAGATGATGGCCACCCCGAGGCCGCCGAGCACCTTCGGCAGCGCGTTGGACTTGGCGTACACCCGCAGGCCGGGCTTGGAGACGCGCCGGACGCCGGCGATGCTCCGCTCACGGTTGGGGCCGTACTTGAGGTCCACCACCAGCTCCTTGCGGGTGGTGCCGTCCTTCTCGACCTCGTTGACGGTCCAGCCGGCGATGTAACCCTCCTGCTGGAGGATCTCGGCGATGTGCGTCTT
>DASQXT010000488.1:0-14710 GCA_035639575.1 Geodermatophilus sp. | reverse complement strand
CATCCCGGCGTCCTCGTGGTCGTTGATGTGGCAGTGGAAGACGGTGCGGCCGTCGAAGTCCTCGAAGGGGATGCGCACCGTCGTCTCACCGCCCGCCGACACCCGGACGACGTCCTGGTAGACCACGTCCTCGACCGGCCGACCGTCGACGGCGACGACCTGCATCGGCCACACGTGCAGGTGGAGCGGGTGGTCCATCCCGGTGTGGTTGACGTAGGTCCACTCCTCGACCGTCCCCAGCCGAGTGACCTCGTCGGTGCGGGCGTGGTCGAAGGGCCGGCCGTTGATGGTCATGACCATCCCGCCCGAGCCGTCCCCGTCGCCGTGCCCCTCCTGCCCGTCGCCGTGGTCCTCGTGCCCTCCGCCGGACCAGTCGAAGCCGAGGACCATCGTGCGGCGGGCGGCGGGCTCGACCTCGCGCAGGTCCGGGAGCTGCGGGTACGCCGGCACCGGCGGCAGGGCGGGTACGGGGCTGCCGCTCACCTGCAGCGTCGCGAGCGTCCCCGGGGCCCCCGAGGGGCCGTCACCGCCGCGCGTGCGCGGGTTGGCCAGCCCCTCCAGCTCGCCGGTCCGCTCCCCCACGGTCACCAGGACGTCGACCCGGCCGCTGTTGAGGACCTCGACCTCGTCGACCCGGCGGGGCTCGGCGAGCCGGCCGATGTCGGTGGCCAGCAGGTCCACCTGGTGCCCGTCGAGCCGCAGCTTGAGGAACCGGGACGTGCAGGTGTTGATGATCCGCCACCGCTCCCGCTCCCCCGGGCGGGCCTCCAGCGTCGGCGTCAGCTGCCCGTTCACCAGGACCAGCCGGCCCTCGCGGCCCTTCATCCGCTCCCCCTCGGAGACGTGCACCGGGTGGCCGTCGTCGTCCAGAGTGGTGTCCGAGACGACCAGGACGCGGTCCCGGGTGACCGGGACCTCCGGGCCGGCGTCCTCCACCACGATGGCGCCGTAGAGACCGCTCCAGATCTGGTCGGCCACCAGGTGGTGCTCGTGCGGGTGGTACCAGAACGGCCCGGGCGTGTGGTCGTCGGGCAGTTGGATGTCGTACTGGAAGGACTCCCCCGGGTGCACGTGGACGTCGAGGGTGTTGTCCGCGTTGCCCTTCGGTGAGACGTGCAGCCCGTGCGTGTGCAGGTTCGTCGGGACGGTGAGCCGGTTGACCAGCTCGACCTGCAGCCGGTCCCCGGGACGCAGCCGCAGCGTGGGGCCGGGGACGGTGCCGTTGTAGGTCAGCATGTGCGCCTGCCGGCCGGCGAGGGGCACGGTGGTCTCGGCGACCTCGAGCCGGACCCGCAGCAGGCCGTTCTCGCTGTGCAGCGTCTCGGGCTCGGCCAGCGACTCGGCGGCGGCGAGGGCCAGCCCGGCGGACGGCCTCCACTGCGGAGCGCCGATCGCGATCCCGAGCAGGCCCATCCCGCCCAGCTGCAGGGCCCGGCGGCGGCTGAGCGCGGGGAGGAGGCGCCCGCCGGCGACCTCGGACGGGAGGACTGGGTCCGGGGTCCGATCCGGACCGGTTCGGGGGGAGTCGGGAGCTGGCATGACGCGTCCTTCCTTGCTCTCGCCAGAGAGCCGCACCGGTACGGGACCGGCGTCGATGCGCCCGTGGCGCGGGAGGGGAACGCGGAACGGCGCGGAGGTCATCGCCCATCGGATGGGGCGGACGGCCCGCTGTGTGCTCAGCGGGAGGTCGGCGGCCCGGGCTCGCAGGTGGTGAATCGGGCGCCGTCCGCGTGACGTGCGGCGGCAGCCTAACCACGGTGCGTGCGCGACCACCACGCAACGTCCACTTGCGGGGACGCTGCGTGGCCCACCCACGGGCGCTCGACCTGCGCGTTCCCAGGGTGCCCGCCCCGCGGCAGGTCGGGCGCGGTCGCCCGGGGTCAGGCTGCCGACGCCGACTGCTGGTCGGCGGCGACCAGGTGGCACCCGCTGGTCCCGACGGGCGTGACGGGGAAGCCCATCGCGGTCAGGACGTCGGCGATCGCGGCGTTCATGGTGCGCTCCACGACTGCCTCCACCGCCTCGCCCCGGACCCGCTCCAGGCTCATCCGGTCGTGCTGGCGCCAGGTGACCAGGATGCCCCGCCGGGCCGGGTCGGGGGTCAGGCACACGCCGCCGGCCGGGCTCTCGCCGGCGGCGTCGTGCAGGGTGAGCCCGGCCTCGACCAGCGCCGCGCTCACCTCGACCAGCAGGGTGGTGAGCGCGTCGGCGTCCGACAGCAGCTCGTCCCAGTCGTCGGCCAGCCGATCCAGCTGGCTGCCGAGCTCGGCCAGCCACGCCCGCTCCAGGGGCGACTGGCGCCGGACGAGCGCGCCGTCGGCCCGCCGTGCGCCGTGCACCACCTGCGTCCAGGCCGGGAACCCGCCGGAGACCGCGGCCCAGTCCGCCTCCACCCGGTCGGCGAACGGCCCGGCCAGGACCACGCCGCCCGGCTGGTCGCCGGACTCGTCGACCAGCCACCACGCCGACGTCCCGCGTCCGGCCGGGTGCGCCGTCGTGTCGGTGTCGGGACGGGTCCGCGGGGCCGCGGGGGCGGCGTCCGCCTGCTGCCGGTCCCGGCGCGCGCGCTCGGCCTCGTAGCGCGACGTCGAGCTGCGGCCCAGCGCGACGACCAGGGCCAGCAGCACGACGAGGGCCACCAGCGCCTCACCCAGCTCCAGCATCACCACTCCACAGCTCCGCAGTGCGGTCCGGCCGTCAGGCGGACGGTGGACCGGGTGGTCGTCGAGGTCGGCCGGGGACCGCACTCACCAGGCACGCCAGGCCCCCTGTGGACCGGCGCCCCAGAGGGCCGCCCGCCGGGTCCAGTCCTGCAGCCGCGCGCGGGGCGTGGCCCGGTGCCGGCCGGACGGACGACGCACCGGCTCCTCGGCGGGCTCGAGCGCGAAGAGCTCCAGCAACAGGGCCAGCCCGTCGTCGGCCGGGGTGTCCTCGGCCTGGGTCGACGTGCGGGGAAGGGTCGTGCTCGGCGTGCTCACGCAGGGCTCCTCGGGCGGTCCCGCCGCGGCCGGGAGGGGCCGCGCGCAGCCGGAAAACTAGGGCCCACCGGGCCGCCGACCGCCTCCTCGGACACCCCGCCGGCAGCGCCGTCACCGCATCGTTGCGGAGGCCTCCCCGAGGGGTCGGTGACCCACCCCTGCGGACGCCGCCTTGTCGACAAACGCCCTGCTCCCGAGCGTGGGAGCGCTCTGGACGGCGCTCGGTCGCGCCTGCGCGCCGGTGCGGCACCCGCGTGTCACTCCCCCCGTCCTCGCCCGACGAGGTGCAGGCCCGGTGTGCTGCGGCCGTGCGCGCACCTCCCACGCGGGCACGGCGCGTCCGGGGATCGGACCGGGCGCCGGCGGGCCGGGAGCCGTCAGCCGGCTCCGGGACACCTCCGGTACGCAGTTCTCCACGTGCTGGCTGTGGCGACATCCGGGACTCGTCCCGCGCTCGGCGGGACATCCCCGTCCACGGCGCGGGGACGTACCCGTGGCCCTTGACTCCGGTCCCGGCCCGCTGGAGCCTTCCCTCCTCCTTGACCGACGAGGACGGCGTGACCGCAGCTGATGACGGTCACGGGGGACCTGTCGCTGTCGAGAAGTGCTGCGCGCGCCAGGAGACGAGGCGCCTATGGATGCGGGCTCGCGGCCTCGGTGAAACCGGGCCATCCGCCAGTGGTCGAACACGTTCAGCAGCCCTTCTCCACGCAGGGCACCAACCCCCGCACGACCCGAGATCAGGGAGCGATCATGGGCAAGAAGAAGCTGACCCTCTCCAAGGAGACCCTGCGGACGCTCGACGAGAAGCAGCTCTCCCAGATCGTCGGTGGGGACGCCAGTGGCAACCACAACCCCGCAAAGTGCCCCGGATCCCACCACCCGAACTGCAGGTGAGCCTCGGTAGGGCACGAGGCTGACGGCGGAGGCAGCCCACCTGCGGGTGGGCTGCCTCCTCACCATTCCCGAGCGCCGGTTCCATGGTGGGGGCAGCGTGGCTGGCCGTGTGACAGAGCTGGACGGTGCGAGCGTCGGGACCGGGTGGCGACCGATCCTGTCGGGAACGTCGGCGCAGCAGGCTCTGCAAGCGGTCGACGCCATCGCGGAGTCCATCGCGTCCGCCGCTCCGCTCCCCGGTGAGCGAGACCCCTCGCTCTTCGGTGGACGAGCCGGTCTGGCACTCCTCTACACCTGGCTCGCCCGGACCCGCCGTCTGCCGGGAGCCGACGTCCTCGCCTGGCAGTACCTCGACGAGGCCATCGACGCGGTAGCGACGCAGACCATGGACGCTTCCCTCTACGGAGGGTTCCCCGGGGTGGCGTGGGCAGCCGAGTTGGTGGACGGTCTCCTCGACCCGGACGCAGAAGACCGCAACGAAGCAGTCGACGACTCCCTGCTGCGACTGCTGTCGCAGGCCCACCCGTGGCCGGCGCCCCACGACCTCGTCGTCGCTGTCACCGGTCTCGGCGTGTACGCCCTCCAACGGTGCCCACGCCCCACGGCGATCGAGTGCCTCCACCTGGTCGTCGACCGGCTGGAGGAGCACGCCCGACGTGATGAACACGGCATCTACTGGTGGACGCCACCCGCGGGGATCCTGCACCAGGACTCGCGGGAGCAGTACCCCTCGGGACGGGCCGACCTGGGCCTGGCCCACGGCGCGGCCGGGGCCATCGCCCTCCTCGGCAGCATCTGCAGCATGCCGTCCGAGTCGGAGACGGCAGGCTCGCTCCTCCAGGGGGCGGTGAGCTGGCTCCTGGCCCAGGCGGTGCCGACCGCAGCCGGCCCCACCTTCCCCGTGTGGCTGGCGCCGGGAGTCCAGCCGTCACCGGCCCGATGCGCCTGGTGCTACGGGGATCCGGGGATCGCGGCCGCCCTCCTGCTGGCGGCCCGAGGGCTCGGTTCCGCCGAATGGGAGCACACAGCAGTGACGCTGGCCTGCCGGGCGGCGGAGCGACCGCCGGAGGAAACCGGGGTCCGCGATGCTGGCTTCTGCCACGGGACCGCTGGGTTGGCCCACATCTACAACCGCATGTACCAGGCCACGGGGAACGAGACGCTCGGCCGCGCCGCCGTGTACTGGCTCGAGCGCACGCTGGACTTCTACCGGCGAGCCAGAGCCTCCGGGGACTCGTGGGTGCAGGGAAGCCGGGACGGGGCTGAGGGAGGGCCCTGGACCGGCACCGGTCTGCTCGGGGGCGCCGCCGGGGTCGCCCTGGTCCTGTTGGCTGCGACCACGCCCGTCGAGCCACTTTGGGACCGGATGTTTCTCGTCTCGGACCCCGCCGCCCCCCTCCGGCGCACCGCGTGACCGAGCGCGACGGGGCCGACCGGCCGTTCGTCCCGTCGGGGTTCGTGGTCCTCCGGACGCCGTTGTTGCCGTTCGAGGAGATGACGGCCTGGGGTGAGGATCTGGAGGCCGTCGGCTCGCTCGGGAACCCCCACGACCTGGACCAGGTCCTCGCGCGGGACCGGGAGCTGCTCCGGGCCAGACTCCTGGCAGCGGTCACCCGTCCCGAGGTGCGAGATGCGCTCTTCGTCGCCTCCCCGAGTCTGGACGAGACCCTCGATGTCTGGCAGGAGAAACCGGACAGTGAACGAGGCCGCAGAATCGAGCCCGCAGTGGTGGCGTACTTCAGCCGAGCAGCGACGCGAGCAACTCCTTTCGGCCTGTTCGCCGGGTGCACCACGGGCTCCATCGACACGCACACCCGGCTGCGCCTGCAGGGCCGGGCGCGGTACCGACGGCACAGCCGGCTAGACATGGACTACCTATGGGCGCTGGCCGAGGCCGTCGAGCGCGACCCTCGGCTCCGTGGGGCGCTCACGTACGAGCCGAACTCCGGCCTCTACGAGGTTGCCGACCGCTTGCGTCTGGCCGAGGCCCGGTTGACCGACAACGGCCGGTCGTACCACCTCGTCGCCGTTGAGACGAGCCCCCATCTGACTGCGGCGCTCGAGCGCGCCCAGGGAGGAGCGTCGCTGGGGGCCGTGGCCGAGGTGCTGGTGGACGACGAGATCAGCCAGGCCGAGGCCGAGGAGTACGTACAGGAGCTGATCGACAGCCAGCTCCTCGTCAGCGACGCCCGTCCGCTCGTCACGGGCGACGAGCCGGTGCACGGCCTGGTCGCCACGCTGGCCCGCGACGCCAGGACGGCGTGGCTCGCCGAGCGGATCGACGAGGCGCGAGTCGGCCTGGAGGCGCTCGACGCCGAGGGCCTCGGGGCGTCACCCGACCGCTACCGAGATGTCGCCGCACTGCTCGGGGAGCTCCCCGCTCAGCCCGACCTGTCCCGACTGGTACAGGTGGACCTGGTCAAGCCGGCTCAGCAGGTCACGATCGGCGATGGCGTCGTCTCCGAGATCGCGCGCGGGGTCAGGCTTCTCCATCAGATGGCCCCTCCGCTGGAGCCCGATGGGCTGTCGCGGTTTCGAGAGGAGTTCCTGGGGCGGTACGAGACGCGGGAGATCCCCCTCGTCGAAGCGCTGGACGAGGAGTCCGGCATTGGCTTCGAGCGGTCCGACTCACCGGTCGCCGAGGCCACACCACTGCTGGCCGGGCTCCCGTTCCGCGGCGGTGAGGAGGACGCCCGGAGGTGGACCGCTCGCGATGCGGTGCTCCTGCGCAAGCTGGCACAGGCGTTGGCCGGAGGGGCCGGCGAGATCGCGCTTGAGGCCTCCGACCTCGACGCACTGACCTCCGAGCAGCGGCCGCCGCTGCCCGACGCCTTCTACGTGATGGCCACGGTGGCGGCCGAGTCCGACCGCGCCATCACACAGGGCGCCTTCCGGGTCCTCCTGCACCACCTGCACGGGCCCTCCGGCGCCGTGGTGCTCGGTCGGTTCTGCCACGCTGACCCCACCCTGCACGCCATGGTCTGCGCCCATCTCCGGGCGGAAGAGGCACGTCGCCCCGAGCGGGTGTTCGCCGAGATCGTGCACCTCCCCGACGGCCGGATCGGCAACATCCTGTGCCGCCCGGTGCTGCGCGACCACGAGATCCCCTACCTCGGTCGCTCCGGCGCGCCGGCCGACCGCCAGATCCCCACCACCGACCTGCTGGTGTCGGTGCGAGACGACCGGGTCGTCCTGCGCTCGCGCCGCCTCGGGCGCGAGGTCGCGCCCAGGCTCACCACCGCGCACAACGAGGACTGGCGGAACCTGGGCGTGTACCGCTTCCTGTGCGCGCTCCAGCGCCAGGACGTGGTGTCAGAGCTCGGATGGGACTGGGGCCCACTGCGGGATGCCCCCTTCCTGCCCCGGGTCGTCAGCGGACGGCTCGTGCTGTGCCGCGCCCGCTGGAACCTCACGGGGACAGAGCTGCGGGTGCTCGGCCGGGGACGGGGTGAGGACCGGTTCGCCGCGGTGCAGGCGTGGCGCGCCGAGCGGCGGCTGCCGCGCCTCGTGGCCCTCACCGATCGTGACAACGAGCTCGTCATCGACCTCGACAACGTGCTGAGCACCGAGACGCTCGTCCACCAGCTACGAGGGCGACACCTCGCGACGCTCGTGGAGGTGTTCCCCGCTCCCGAGGACCTGTGCGTCACCGGCCCGGAAGGCCGGTTCGTGCACGAGGTGGTCGTTCCGTTCGTCCAGGCGGATCCACCGCCACCCGAGTCCGACGACGCCGTTCCGCAGGCGACCGGGAGCTCGGTCCGTCGCCGCTTCCCACCGGGCTCGGAGTGGCTCTACGCCAAGCTCTACACCGGGACCGGGACGGCCGACCAACTGCTCGACCACATCGTCGGCCCGCTGGTGCGGTCCGCGCTGGAGTCGGGTGCCGCCGACGCCTGGTTCTTCATCCGCTACGGCGATCCGGACTGGCACCTGCGGCTGCGCCTCCACGGGGAACCCGAGCGGCTCTCCGCCGAGGTGCTCCCCCAGCTGCACGCAGCGGTGGCCCCGCTCCTGGAGACGGGCCAGCTGTGGCGCGTGCAGCTGGACACCTACGAGCGGGAGGTCGAGCGCTACGGCGGCGACCGCGGCGTCGAGCTGGCCGAACAGCTGTTCGCCGCCGACAGCGAGGCCGTGCTCGCCGTCCTGGGCTCGCTGTCGGGCGACGCCGGCCTCGACCTCCGCTGGCGTCTGGCCCTGGCCGGCATCGACCTCCTCCTCGAGGACCTCGGGCTCACCCTCGACCAGCGACGGACGCTGGTGCGACGACAGCGCCAGGGCCTCGGCCGGGAGTTCGCCGTCGACGGCGAGTTCAGGCGCCGGGTGGGCCTGCGGTACAGGGCCGAGCGGGCCGGTGTGGAGGCGTTGCTGGATCCCGGCCTGGACCCCCCGGCGTCCCTGGCCCCGGGGATCGAGGCCCTGCACCGGCGCTCGCTGCGGCTCGCTCCGGTGGTGGACGAGCTGCGACAGCTCGCCCGGGCCGGGCGGCTGTCGACGAGCGTGCCCGCCCTCGCGGCCGCCTACGCGCACATGCACGTGAACCGCCTGCTGCGTTCCGCCCACCGGGCCCAGGAGCTCGTCCTCCACGAGATGCTCGACCGCGCCTACAGCGCACGGGCCGGGCGCCGAGCCGTCGAGCCATGACCCCACCGCCGGGCCTGTTCCGCCAGGAGGCCCTCGACTTCCACACCGGCCGGCAGCGGCCGGACGGCGTCCTGCGGGTCGACGCGCCGTGGACCCGGTGGGCGTACTGGCTCGTGCTGGTGCTGCTGGTGGCGGCCGGGATCGTCACGGCGACCGCCTCCACCTCCGAGACCACCTCGGGGCCGGCCCTGGTCGACGTGCACGACCGGACCTTCGTGGCACTCGTCCCGAGCGCTGCCTCCGCCGATCTCCGGCCCGGCCAGACCGTCCGCCTCGACGTCCAGGGTCTGGAGGGTCCGCCCCTCACCGCCCGGGTGCGCCAGGCCGAGGTCGCCGACCAGTCCGACATCCGCGCGGCCGGCTTCCCGGCATCAGCCCAGCCGGCCGTGCTGGTCAGGGGCGTTCTCGCCTCCCCCGCCGACGTGGGGACGCTGCCGTCGGAGCCGCGGCTGGAGGGTCGGGCCGTCGTCGTCCTGCGCACGGAGCGGGTCCTCGACCTCTTCGTCCGTCAGTTGCACGGGACGCTCGGGACCGGAGGGGAGGCGTAGTGCGCCGGCGAGTGCCCTGGGTGCAGCAGATGGCGGTGACCGACTGCGGAGCCGCCTCCCTCGCCATGGTGCTCGCCTACCACGGCAAGGAGGTGCCGCTCGACGAGCTGCGCCAGATGACGAGCACTGACCGCGACGGCGTCGACGCCCTGGCCGTCAGCCGGGCGGCGCAGCGGTACGGCCTGACGGCGCGGGGCGTGGTCGCGGACCTCGACGACCTCGAGCACCTCCCTCCGGCCACGATCCTGCACTGGGACTTCACGCACTTCGTCGTCCTCGAGCGGCTGCGCAGGAGCGGGGTGCAGGTCGTGGACCCGTCGCTGGGGCGCCGGCGACTGTCCATGGAGGCGTTCCGCCGCTCCTACACCGGTGTGGCCATCACGTTCGAGCCGAACGAGGACTTCCAGCCGTCCACCCTGCGCACCGGGGGCACCTGGCGCTATCTCCGGCCGCTGCTCGGCCAGTCCCGACGGCTCACCCGGGTGCTCGTGGGGTCGGTCCTGCTGCGGCTGCTGGCCCTCGCGCTGCCCCTGCTGACCGGGCTGCTGGTGAACGAGATCGTGCCCCGCAGCGACCGGCAGCTCCTGCTGGTGACCGGGGTCGCCATGGGGGCGGTCATCGGCTACTCCTACCTCGCGACGCTGCTGCGGAGCCACCTGCTGTTGCAACTGCGCACGCACCTCGACGTCAGACTGACGACGGCGTTCGTCGAGCACCTGGTGGACCTCCCCTACGCCTTCTTCCTCGGGCGGTCCGCCGGCGACCTGATGATGCGCCTGCAGAGCAACTCCGTGGTGCGCGAGGTGCTGACCACGGGCACCATCTCGGCCCTGATCGACGGCAGCCTGGCCAGCCTCTACCTCGTCCTGCTCCTCGTGGTGAGCCCCCCGCTCGCGGCGCTCGTGCTGGGCCTCGGCCTGCTGCAGGTGCTGGTCCTCCTGCTCGCGCGGCGGCGGAACCAGCACCTGATGTCGGAGACCCTGGAGGTCCAGGCCAAGTCCGAGAGCTACACCTTCGAGCTGCTGGCCGGCATCGAGACCCTCAAGGCGGCAGGTGCGGAGCGGCGCGCGGCCGCGCACTGGGAGCGGTTGTTCACCGACCAGATCAACGTGGCCCTGCGTCGAGGACGGCTGGACGCGTCCGTGGACGCCATCACGGGCACGCTCCAGCTGGGCTCGCCGCTCGCCGTCCTGGTCTACGGCGGGTTCCAGGTCCTCGACGGCGACCTCTCGCTCGGCACCATGCTGGCCGCTGCCGCCCTGGCGGCCGGTTTCCTGGAGCCGCTCGCCACCCTGATCGCGGCCGGGCTGAAGCTGCAGTTGCTGCGCAGCTACATGGAGCGCATCAACGACGTGCTGGACGCGCCCGTGGAGCAGGAGGGGCGGACCGTCGCGATCGCCCCTCGGCTCACCGGGCGGGTCCGGGCCGAGGGCGTCTCCTTCGCCTACGGCGGGCCGCTGGCCCCGCTCGTGGTGGAGGACGTCTCGCTCGAGGTCCAGCCCGGGCAGCTGGTGGGCATCGTCGGACGTTCCGGTTCGGGGAAGTCGACCCTCGCCTGCCTCCTCCTGGGCCTGTACCCGCCCACGTCCGGACGGATCTTCTTCGACGGGCGTGACCTGGTGGAGATGGATCTCCGGTCACTGCGTGGGCAGATCGGCATCGTCACGCAGCGGCCGTACCTGTTCGGGGGGACCATCCGGCAGAACATCGCGCTCAGCGACCCGGAACTGCCGCACGAGATGGTGGTCGAGGCGGCCAAACAGGCCTGCATCCACGACGAGATCGTGGCCATGCCGATGGGTTACGACACCCCCCTCGTCGACGGAGGTGCGTCGCTCTCCGGAGGACAGCAGCAGCGGATCGCCCTCGCCCGCGCCCTGGCCCACCGTCCGACCATCCTGCTGCTCGACGAGGCCACGAGTGATCTCGACTCAGTCAACGAACGGGCGGCGCAGCACAACATCAGCGCGCTCGGCTGCACCAGGATCGTGATCGCCCACCGGCTGAGCACGATTGTCGATGCCGACCTCATCCTGGTGATGGAGGACGGGAGGATCGTGCAGCGGGGGACGCACGGCGAGCTGATGGCACTGCCGGGGCCTTACCGAGAGCAGGTCGTGGCGCAGTTGGGGTCCGTGTCCCCGGGTGCACCGTCGTCCAGTTGACCCGTTCCCGCGTGTCCCGGCTGGTCGAGAGCCGTTGCCCACGGAGCCACACGCACTGGGACGCTTGCCGGCATGGACGGACCAGACGCGCGGGAGATCGTCGAGGAGATGCTCCGACGCCAGCAGGCAGGCGATGACAGCTTCCTCGACGAGTTCGTCGCCGTCGACATGGTCAACCACGCGGCCGGCCCTCAGGGCCGCAGCGGGCTGGCCTGGATCCTGCGCACCATCGACCACGATCTCGGGCCGGTCACCGTCGAACAGCACCACCTCATCGGGAACGGCGACATCGTGGCGCAGCACCTGACTCTGCGCGGCACCCATCGAGGGTCGACGATGCCGCTGCTCGCCGACGTGCCCCCGTCGGGTCGTCCCATCGCGTGGACGTTCATCCACATCTGGCGCGTCGCCGACGGGATGGTCGTCGAGCACTGGGCGTGCCGCGACGACATGGGCCTGCTCGAGCAGGTGCGCGGCTGATCGCGTCGGGTCTGCGCTGCCCTCCGTCGCACCGTCGAGGGGACCGCAGCTCCGGTGCTGTCACGACCAGTCAGCCGCGGTGAGACCGTCGGGATGGCCGGCGGGCCACTGGACCAGCTCGATCCGGTTGCCGTCGGGGTCCGTGATCCAGGTGGTCAGGAAGTCCGTTGAGCCGTCGGGGGACTCCGGATCCGCGACCTCGATGCCCTTCGTCCTCAGGTCGGTGATCGTGGCGTCCATCGACTCCACCTGGATGACGAGGTGGCTGAGGCCGCTGCCCCGGTCCCTGTCGGTCTCGCCGGGGTCGAAGACGAGCTCGATGCTGACCACGTCGTCGTCGGGCAGTTTGAGCATCGTCAGCTGTCCGGCCGGGGTCTCCGGCACCCGTCCGACCACCTCGTAGCCGACGGCCGTGTAGAACGCGACCGCTCGGTCGGGATCAGCGACCCGGAGGCCGACGTGCAACGTCCTCATCAGCTCGCTCCCGCGTCCTGGGTGGGTGGCGGCCACTGGACGCGGTAGCGGAGGTGCGGGACCCGGTGCACGGGGTCGGCATCTGCGGCGTTCAACTCGCGGGTCAGCTCGAGCTCGATGCGCTCGGCGGCCAAGTGGTCGAACAGCCGTCGTCCTCGTCCGAGGAGGACGGGGACGACGTGCAGTTCCATCTCGTCGGGCTCACCGGCCCGGAGCAGCGCCTGAGCGGCCCCGGCGCCCAGGACCAGCACGTCGGCGTCGCCGGCGGCGGCGCGGGCCTGCGCGACGCAAGCGCGGACGTCGGTGACGTACTGCACGCTCCCCGGCGGAGGCTCCTCCGGCACGTGGTGGGTGAGCACGAGGACTCCTCACCTGAACAGCGTGAGGCCGCTGGTGCGAGATCCTCAGTGGGAGGTTCTCGTGACGTGGAGGGCGCCCTCGAGGTAGCTGCGCAGGGTGCCCGAGTTCTTGTCGGTGACGAGCAGGCCGATGTAACCATCGGGGCGGATGAGCACGAATCCGCCGTCGGCGAGACCGTAGTCGTGGCCGATGGCGTTCTGCGAGTCGACGAGGATGTCGCCGTCGGCTGTGCTCGCCGATGTCACGACCTGGACCGCGGTCCCGAGGTCGCCGAGCTCCCGCTGCAGCGCGCGTACCACGCTGCGGTCGTCGGTTCGGGCCAGGAGCAGAAGACCGGGGCGGGCGAGGAGCTGCTCGACCGCGACGGCTGTGCCGTCGGAGCGGGTCAATCCGCTGGGGTCGGGAGCGTGTGATCCGGCAGGCACGCTGGCGTGGTGTCGGTGGCCGTGGTGGACCGACAGGCTGCTGTGTCGGTAGTCGATGGTCAGTTCCGCCAGTTCCGTCGCCGCGGTGCGGCCGAGCTCGTGGACGTGGCCCACGAGGAACAGGGCGATGTCGCGCAGGACGGCCACCGGTCCGGCTCCGGTCATCACGTTGGTCATCGCCGTGGTGGCCCGGACCACCGCGGCGCCGATGGGGTGTCGTTCGGCGTGGTAGGTGTCGAGGAGCTCGGCGCCGGCGCGTCCTGTGCTGACCAATGCGAGCTTCCAGGCGAGGTTCGCCGCGTCTTGAATGCCGGTGTTCATGCCCTGTGCGCCGGCGGGGCTGTGGATGTGAGCGGCGTCGCCGGCGAGGAAGACGCGGCCGTGGCGGTACTGGGGGACCTGCCCGTGGTGGACCTCGAAGAAGGTCAGCCATCGAGGGTTGCTCAGCACGACTCGTGTCGTCATCCGGGCGTCGGCGAGGGCCTGGGCCTGTTCGAGGGTCGGCTCCTGAGCCGGCGCTGTGTCCACGAGGAACATGACCCGAGCGCGGGCACCTGCCATGGGGAACATCGCCGCCACCCCGTCGGGATGCGCGAACATGTGCATGGTGTCGCGCGACAGCGAGGAGTCGACGTCGACGTCGGCCATCAGGAAGTGCTGGCCGTGAAAGCTCCCCGCCAGGCGTGTGCCGACGAGCTTGCGGGTCGTGCTGTGTGCCCCGTCGGCACCCACGACCCACCCCACACCGCAGGATTGCTGCCCCTGGGGGGTGCGAAGGGTGACCTGGACACCCTCGGCGTCCTGGCAGAGCGCCTGGAGTTCGACGCCTCGTTCCACGCTGAGGCCGAGCTCGGTCAGGCGCTCGCGCAAGACGTCCTCGGTGTCGGGCTGCGGAAGATCGAGTGCATAGGGATGGCGACTGTCTAGATCGTCGAGCTCGACCCGAGCCAGCCGCGTGCCGCGCCTGCCATCGGTCATCTCGATCGCGCGGATCCGCCGGGCGCGTGCCTCGATCTGCGGCAGGGTTCCGAGCGCGGCGAGCATCTCCAGGCTCCGGGCATGGACCGCGACCGCTCGCGACTCGGTGTTCGGGTGCTCGAGGACGTCGACGACGCGAACTCGCGCTCCCTGGCGGGCCAGATGGCAAGCGGTGACCAGACCCACGGGCCCGGCGCCGACGACCAACACGTCCTGGGTTTCCGCTGTCGTGCTCATACGTCCTCGTCCTTCTCCGCTCGTCGCGGCCGCGTGGACGGTGGGCGCCGACACCGTGCTCGACAACCTGGCTGTCGTCAGCACCGCCACCTCGAGACCAGGCTGTCATGGGGGCGGGGGGATGGACCGGATCTCTTCGTCAGTACGGCCAGACTCGATCTGCACCCTGACCGGCAGGCCGCCAGCGCGGCCGATCGGACAGCCGTGCCTCCTGGCACGCCTGCCAGCGCGGCCCGAGCCGCACGACCAGCTCGGCCAGCGCTTCCCGGGACAGCCCGGTCACTCGGCGATCAGCGACGGCGACGGCGCGGCGGGTGGATCCTCCGAACTGCGCGGCCGGCAGTGAGCCGACCACTAGGGCGACCAATCAAGCAGGAGGACGCACAGGTCAGCGTGGTGGGCCCCGTGGGGGTCGAACCCACAACCCGCGGATTAAAAGCTCCCCCGACACGCTCTTCTGACCAGCCGGTTCATGTCGGATCCTGGCCCTGAGCAGCGCATATACCGTTTGCAGTGATCGACTCGCG
>DASQXT010000487.1:0-5067 GCA_035639575.1 Geodermatophilus sp. | reverse complement strand
GGCATCGGGCAGGGCGACGCCGGGATCGTGCCGTTCTCCGACGTCGCGCTGTACGTGATGACGCCGGAGTTCGGCGCCGCGTCGCAGCTGGAGAAGATCGACATGCTCGACTTCGCCGACGCCGTCGCGATCAACAAGTACGAGCGGCGCGGGGCCGAGGACGCCCGGCGGGACGTGGCCCGGCAGATGGTGCGCAACCGCGAGGCGTTCGGGCAGCCCTGGGAGGACATGCCGGTCTTCGGCACCAGCGCCGCCCGGTTCAACGACGACGGCGTGACCGCGCTCTACCAGCACCTGCTCGGCCTGCTGGTGCAGAAGGGCCTGCCCGCGGGCGCCGGCGTCCTCCCGCGGGTCGACGTCAAGGCCTCGAGCGGCCTGACCAGCGTCGTCCCCGCGCAGCGCGCGCGGTACCTCGCCGAGATCACCGAGGCCGTCCGCGGCTACCACGCGGCCACCGAGGCGCAGGCGGCGGTCGTGCGCCGCCGGCAGCACCTGACCACCGCCGCCGAGGTGCTGGACGGGGACGCCGCCAAGGCCGCCCGCGCCGCGGCCGAGACCGCCGACCGCGAGCTGATCCCCGAGGTGCGGGACCTGCTCGACGAGTGGCCGGCGCGGGTCGAGGCCTACTCCGGCGACGAGTACGTCTACACGGTCCGCGGCCGGGAGATCCGCACGCCGCTGACCAGGAAGACGCTCTCGGGGAACGAGGTGCGCCGGGTCGCGCTGCCGCGCACGACCGACGACGCCGAGCTGCTGCGCTTCCTGCGCCGGGAGAACCTGCCCGGCTCCTTCCCGTTCACGGCCGGGGTCTTCCCGTTCAAGCGGTCCGGCGAGGCACCCGCGCGGATGTTCGCCGGCGAGGGCGACGCCTTCCGCACCAACCGCCGGTTCAAGCTCCTGAGCCAGGGCAGCGAGGCGACCCGGCTGTCGACGGCGTTCGACTCGGTCACCCTCTACGGCCGCGACCCCGACCCGCGCCCCGACGTCTACGGCAAGGTCGGCACCTCCGGCGTCTCCATCGCCACGCTCGACGACATGGAGGTGCTCTACAGCGGCTTCGACCTCTGCGACCCGACGACGTCGGTGTCCATGACGATCAACGGCCCGGCCCCGGCGATCCTGGCGATGTTCCTCAACACCGCGATCGACCAGCGGCTGGACCGCTTCCGCGAGGACGAGGGCCGCGAGCCCGACGAGGCCGAGGCGGAGGAGATCCGCGCCTGGGTGCTGGCCAACGTCCGCGGCACGGTGCAGGCCGACATCCTCAAGGAGGACCAGGGCCAGAACACCTGCATCTTCTCGACCGAGTTCGCGCTGCGCTGCATGGCCGACATCCAGCAGTGGTTCATCGACCACCGCGTGCGGAACTTCTACTCGGTCTCGATCTCCGGCTACCACATCGCCGAGGCCGGGGCGAACCCGATCAGCCAGCTGGCCTTCACCCTCGCCAACGGCTTCACCTACGTCGAGGCCTACCTGGCGCGCGGCATGGCGATCGACGACTTCGCGCCCAACCTGTCGTTCTTCTTCTCCAACGGCATGGACGCCGAGTACTCGGTGATCGGCCGGGTCGCTCGCCGCATCTGGGCGGTGGCGATGCGGGAGCGCTACGGCGCCGGGCCGCGGTCCCAGCAGCTGAAGTACCACGTGCAGACCTCGGGCCGGTCGCTGCACGCGCAGGAGATGGACTTCAACGACATCCGGACGACGCTGCAGGCCCTCTGCGCCATCTACGACAACGCCAACAGCCTGCACACCAACGCCTACGACGAGGCCGTGACCACCCCGAGCGAGCACTCCGTGCGCCGGGCCCTGGCCATCCAGATGATCATCGACCGGGAGTGGGGGCTGGCCGACAACGAGAACCCGCTGCAGGGCTCGTTCGTCATCGAGGAGCTCACCGACCTGGTCGAGGAGGCGGTGCTGGCCGAGTTCGACCGGATCGCCGAGCGCGGCGGCGTGCTGGGCGCGATGGAGACCGGCTACCAGCGCGGCAAGATCCAGGACGAGTCGATGCTCTACGAGCACCGCAAGCACGACGGCAGCCTGCCCATCGTCGGCGTCAACACCTTCCTCGCCCCCCAGCAGAACGACGCACCGCAGACGGTGGAACTCGCGCGGGCCACCGAGGCGGAAAAGCGGTCGCAACTCGACCGGCTGGCCGACTTCCACGCCCGGCACGCCGAGGAGACCCCGGCCGCGCTGGCCGAGCTGCAGCGGGCGGCGACCGAGGGCGGCAACGTCTTCGCCGCGCTGATGAACGCCGTCCGGGTCTGCTCGCTCGGCCAGATCAGCGACGCCTTCTTCGAGGTCGGCGGCCAGTACCGACGCAACGTGTGAGGGTGGAGGTGCTGCTCGACGGTCAGGTCGCCGCCGTGAGCGGCGCGGGGAGCGGGATCGGCCGGGCGATCGCGCTGCGGCTGGCGGCCGAGGGCGCCGACGTCGTCCTCGCCGGGCGGTCGGCCGGCCCCATGGACGAGGTCGCCGAGCAGGTCCGCACGGCGGGCCGGCGGGCCCTGGTCGTCGCGATGGACCTGCGGGACCCGGCGTCGATCGACGCGGCGGCGCAGGCGGCAGTCGGGGAGTTCGGCCGGGTTGACGTGCTGGTCAACAACAGTGGCATCGGCGGGCCCAGCGCTCCGCTCGTGGAGATGCCGCTCGAGGAATGGGAGGACACCCTCCGGGTCAACGTGACCGGCACGATGCTGGCCTGCCGGGCCTTCCTGCCCGGCATGATCGCCCGCGGCTCGGGCTCGGTCGTCGTCATCGGATCGGTGACCGGCAAGCGGCCGCTGGTCAACCGGACGCCCTACGCCGCGTCGAAGATGGCGCTCGTCGGCCTGGTCCGCACGCTGGCGTGGGAGCTCGGGTCCTCCGGCGTCCGGGTCAACCTGGTGTCACCGGGCGGGGTGGAGGGCCCGCGGATCGCCTGGGTGCTGGAGCAGCAGGCGGCCTCCCGCGGGATCACCGTGGAGCAGGCCCGGGCCGAGTTCGCCGGCGGCGCCGCCCTGCAGCGGCTGGTCGACGCCGACGACGTCGCGCACGCCGTCGCCTTCCTGGCGTCGGACCGGGCGGCCGGCATCACGGGGGAGGACCTCAACGTCTCGGCCGGGCTGGTCATGTATTGATGAAGGACCCCGCTGCTCCCCACCCCTCGCTCCGCTCGCGGCGGGACCCTGCAGCGGGGCCGTTCCAGCACGTCACCAGCGACGACCTCGGCACGCCGGTCGACCTCCCGCGACTGCCGCGGCGGGTGGTGTCGCTGGTGCCCTCGCTCACCGAGGCGCTGGCGGAGACGGTCCCCGAGCGGCTGGTGGGTGCCACCGACTGGTGCACCCACCCGGCCGGGCTCGACGTGCCGCGCGTCCGGGGCACCAAGAACCCCGACCGCGCGGCGATCCTGGCGCTCGAGCCGGACCTGGTGGTCTGCAACCGGGAGGAGAACCGGCGGCTGGACGTCGACCGGCTGCGGGCGGCCGGCGTCCCGGTGTGGGTGACCGTCATCGAGTCGGTCGACGAGGCGCTGACCTCGATGCGCCGGCTGTTCGCGGAGGTGCTCGACGTCGGTGAGCCGGGCTGGCTGACGGCGGCGGCCGCGGAGTGGGCCCGGCCGGTGCCCGCGCCGCCGCGCCGGGTCGCCGTCCCGGTCTGGCGCGACCCGTGGATGGTGGTCGGCCCGCGCACCTTCACCGGCGACGTGCTGGCCCGGCTCGGGCTGGTCAACGTCTTCGGCGCGGGGGAGGACCGCTACCCGCACGTGTCGGTCGAGGCCGTGCGGGCGGCCGCGCCGGACGTCGTCGTCCTGCCCGACGAGCCCTACGTCTTCACGGCGGACGACGGACCCGAGGCGTTCCCCGGGATCCGCACCGCGCTGGTGTCCGGCCGCGACCTCACCTGGTACGGCCCCTCGCTCGGCCCGGCCCGGCAGCGGCTGCTCGACGGGATCCGCCCCGACCGATGAGGCCGGCGGCCGGCCGCGGTCTGCCCTCCGTGGACCTCGAACCGGTCAGGACCGTCCTGCAGCGCCAGGTCGACGAGGGGCGGCTGCCCGGCTTCGTCGCCGCCGTCCGGCACCGCGGCGCGACGGAGGTGCTCACCGGCGGGACGACCGCCGCCGGCGGTGCCGACCCGGTGCGCCCGGACACGCTGTTCCGCCTCGCCTCGGTGACCAAGCCGGTCGCCGGTGCGCTCACCCTCGCCCTGGCGGAGGACGGCGTGCTGGACCTCGACGACCCGGTCGCCGAGTGGCTGCCCGAGCTCGCCGCCCCCCGGGTCCTGCGCGACCGGACCGGCCCGCTGACCGACACCGTCCCCGCCGGGCGGCCGGTCACGGTGCGGCACCTGCTCACCGGCACGCCGGGCTTCGGCGGGCTCTGGGACGGCAGCCCCCTGGACCGGGCGATCGAGGAGCGCGCCATCGGCCCCGGGCCCTGGCCGCCGCAGATGGCCCCCGACGAGTACCTGCGCCGGCTCGCCGAGCTGCCGTTCGCCGCCCAGCCCGGCGAGGTCTGGCTCTACCACATGGCCGCCGACGTCCTGGGCGTGCTGCTCGCCCGCGCCGCCGGCCGGCCGGTCTCGGCGCTGCTGGCCGAGCGGGTGACCGGCCCCCTGGGGCTGACCGGCACCGCCTTCGCCGCGGTCGACCCGGCGCGGCTGGCGACCGTCCACGAGGCCACCCCGGACGGCCTGGTCGCGGTCGACGCGCCCGACGCCACCGCCGCCCCTGCCTTCGAGTCCCTGGCGGCCGGTCTGATCGCTCCCGCGCCGGACGTCCTGGCGATCCTGTCCGCGCTGGCCGGCGGCGGCGCGCCGCTGCTGGGGCCGGCGTCCGTGGCCGCGCTGACCGCCGACTCGCTCACCCCCGCACAGCGCGCGGCTGCGGCCGGCTTCCTCGGGCCCGGGGTCTCCTGGGGGCTGCAGACCGGGGTGGACGTCGAACCGGTCGAGCCGTGGACCACTCCCGGCCGCTTCGGCTGGGACGGCGGCACCGGCACCAGCGCCTGGGCCGACCCCGCGCGCGACGTGGTCGCCGTCCTGCTCACCGGCCGGCTCTGGTCCGGCCCGGAC
>DASQXT010000486.1:0-3696 GCA_035639575.1 Geodermatophilus sp. | reverse complement strand
CGGCCGCGCGGTGAAGAGCCGGCCGGCGTCGGGCTGGGCGGCCCGCGCGTCGTCGTCCAGCCCCTCGGCCGAGGTGCTCACCACGAGCAGGTCGCCTGCGGGTCCGGCGAACGCGCAGCTCGACGTCTGGGCCACCCCGGGCACCTCGACGACGGCGAGCAGCTCGCCCTCCGGCGACCAGCGGCACACCTGGCCGCCGCCCCACAGCGCGGTCCAGATGCAGCCCTCGTCGTCGACGGTGAGCCCGTCGGCGACGCCGTCGTCGGGATCGAACTCCAGGAGCACCCGGCCGTCGGTGAACGCGCCGGTGTCGACGTCGTACCGGAAGACGTGCACCAGGCCGGGGCCGGAGTCGGCGAGGTAGACGGTGCGGCCGTCCGGTGACCAGTCGATGCCGTTCGACACCGTCAGCTCGTCCAGCACGGTCGTGACGGTGCCGTCGAGGTCCAGCCGGTACAGCGTCCCGGCGCCGGGGCGCTGGTCGAAGGCCATGGTGCCGGCGTAGAAGCGGCCGGCCGGGTCGCACGCCGCGTCGTTCATGCGCGTGCCGCCGTCGGCCTCCGTACCGCCCTCACCGGTCAGCGTGATCAGCACCCGGGCCGTGCCGTCGGCCGCGAGGTGGGTGAAGCCGCCGTCCGCGGCGAGCAGCCACCCGCCGTCCGCCGCCGGGACGACGGCGCCGACGGTGTCCCCGCCGCGGTGGACTCCCGTCTCGGTGAGCGTGCCGTCCACGTCGATCGCGGCCCGGCGCACCAGCCCGCCGGCGATGTCGACCCACAGCAGCTCGCCGCGGCCGGCGTCCCAGGTCGGGCCCTCGCCGTGCTGGGCGGGGGACAGGTCGAGGACGGGCGAGGCGCTGTGTCGCTGCACGGTCGGGTGTGTCCCCACCACGTGCCCGCGCCACACGGATGGCACTGCTGGGGCGTCTGCGACGGGTGAGGCGTCCAGCGCTCGTGATGACAACCGGCCGTTGCGGCTTCATCAAGATCAGCCCACGTTCCATGCCTGGGAGTACCGGTACGAATACGTACGGCAGCCGAGACCACCAGGTTCTTGGCGAGAAGCGTGGAAGGACGTGCACGATGAGCGCAGAACCCACCAAGCGCCGCAGTGTCGCTTGGGCACTGGCCGCAGGTGCGGTCGGTCTGTCGGTCGGTCTGGGCGGCGGCGTGCTGCTGCCCGGCCTGGCGCTGGCCGAAGCCGGCAGCACCACGACCTTCGGCCTGGACACCCCGGAGGCCGACCGCGAGCTGGTCGTGCCCGCGGGCACGTGTGGCGTCACGTGGACGCTCGTCGGCGGCTTCGGCGGGGACGGCCTGGAGGGCGCGGTCGGCGGCGCCCCCGGTTCCGTCGTGGCCAAGACGGCGGCCACGGCGGGGCAGACGTACCGGATCGGTGTCGGGCAGCCGGGCTCGGCCGCCGACCCCGACGCCGAGGCGGACGCGACTGCCGGCGAGGCCTCGACGGTGACGCTCCACACCGAGGACTCGGACGCGGTGATCCTTAGTGCGGGCGGCGGAAATGCCGCCGCCGAGGGCCACGAGGCCAACGTCGTCGACGCTGGGATCCCGGCGGATGACGTCCTGATGAACGGCGAGTTCACGGGGACGTCCGCCGAGGCGAGCATCATCACGGCTCAGCTGATCGCCTGCCCGCCGGTCGTGGTGCCCCAGCTGGTCTCCGCGGAGGAGTCGCCCGACACGCCCGGCACGGTGCTCGTGACCTTCCAGCCCGGAGGCGACGTCGCCGGCACCCCCGCCGACTCCTACCGGGTGAGCACCGGCGTGGGCACCGACGGTGAGCGGAACTGGGAGTCGTTCGCGTCGCTCGAGGGCGAAGGCACGAGTGAGAGCCCGTTCGTGGGCACGATCACGCGCGCTCCCGGTGACTACCAGATCGTCGTCCAGGGCGTCAGCGCGGACGGGCGGTACAGCGACCCGAGCGCCCCCCAGCCGGTGACCGTCGCCACCCCGGTGGTCATCCCCCCGGTGACCGGTGACAACGGTGGCGGTGGCGGTGAGCAGCAGGTCGTGCTGGCCACGCCCACGATCGAGGAGGCCGTCTCCGACCGGCCGGGCGCGGTCGACCTCACCATCGTCCCCGGTCAGGGGGACGTCACGCCGACGGCTTACGAGTACAGCTTCGACGGCACCGAGGGTTCGTGGAAGACGCTGAACTTCACCACGGTCGACGGGGTCGTGCTGGCGACGGTGACGGAGCTGACCGAGGGTGCCGAGTACACCTTCCACGTCCGCGCCCTCGCCGGCAGCGACGTCGTGGTGACCAGTGCGGCGAGCGCTCCGAAGACGGTCACCGTGAAGTCGTCGGCCGTGCCGACGCCGCCGAACGGGGAGACCCCGGCGGACGAGCAGCCCCCGTCGGACGAGCAGCCCCCGGCGGACCAGCAGCCCCCGGCGGACCAGCAGCCCCCGGCGGACGAGCAGCCGGCGCCCCCGGTCGTCACGCCGCCGGTGACCCCGGCGCCGGACGCCGGCGAGCAGCCGCAGGACCAGCGCGTGCCGAACGTGCCGGCGACCGTCCCGGACGCCCCGCTGACGCTGACCACGGACAAGGGTCAGATCAGCACGGTGGCCCCGGGGGAGAAGATCGCGATCATTGGTGACGGCTTCAAGCCCGGGACGAACGTGTCGGTCATCGTCTACTCGGAGCCGCAGGTGCTCGGGACGACCCTGGTCGGTCCCGACGGCTCCTTCCGGTTCGAGGTGACGGTCCCGGCCGGCCTGCCGGCGGGGCAGCACTCGCTGGTGGCCTCGGGTATCGCCCCCGACGGCAGCGAGCGGTTCATCCGGATGAACGTCACCGTGGACGCCGACGGCACCGCCACGATCGACGGCAACGGTGACGGGGTCGACGACACCCTCGCCTACACCGGCGCCGAGCCGCTGGTCCCGGCCCTGCTGGGTGCCGGTGCGCTCGTCGGCGGCGGCGCCCTCCTGTTCGTGAGCCGGCGTCGCCGGGCCGCGCAGGTCTGACCCTCCGCACCACCTGATCAGCCGGCGGCCCCGGCGGTCCGTCCTCTCGAGGGCGGCCGCCGGGGCCGTCGGCGTCCCGAGGTCACCGCGTGGCCCTCCGGCGAGGATCATGGGCTCCTCGCCGCGAGACACGCCGGAGCCCGGCGCGTCGCCCTGCAACAACCCCATGATCAACGAGAGGGAGGCAGGGGGACGGGCGCCCCACGGACACCGCCGCCCCGCCACGACACCCACACGTCACACGGGCGGTCGATACTCGCCGGGTGTCCGAAGCCACCGTCGACGTCGCCGACCTGCGCCACCACGGAGGAGTCGAGGAGGACGCCGACGCCGCCGCCGACGCCCCGCTGCGCGAGGACATCCGGCTGCTGGGCCGGGTCCTCGGCGAGGTCGTCCGCGAGCAGTCGGGGGACGACGTCCTCGCGCTCGTCGAGTCCACCCGCGTGGAGACCTTCCGGCTGCGCCGCTCGGAGGTCGACCGCGCCGACGTCGCCGCCCGGCTGAGCGCCCTCGACGTCCGCTCGGCCAACCACGTCATCCGCGCGTTCAGCCACTTCTCGCTGCTGGCCAACCTCGCCGAGGACCTGCACCACGAGCGCCGCCGCCGGTTCCACCGCATCGAGGGCTCGCCGCCGCAGAAGGGCAGCCTGGCGGCCACCTTCGAGCTGCTCGACGCCGCGCACCTCGACGCCGACGTCGTCGC
>DASQXT010000485.1:0-6638 GCA_035639575.1 Geodermatophilus sp. | reverse complement strand
GCACCCTCCCGGGCAACCGCCGTCGGCCGGGACGGGTCACCCTCGCGGCGGACGTCGCCTCCCCCTCCGCGGCTGGGATGCTGGCGGTCGTGCCGTCCTCCGCCGCCCGCCGCACCACACTGGCCCTCGCCGCCACCCTCGCCGGACCCGCCGCGTGGGTCGCCCGCGCCGCCTGGGGGCTGCCCACAGCCCTGGGCGCCAGCCGGCGCGAGGTCCAGGCCTACGCCGCCGGCTCGCCGCAGTTCGCCGACGGCCGCTTCCACAACCGGCTGAGCACCCCGGCGCGGCCGCCGGCCAGCGCCCAGCGCGGCCTGCTGCGGCAGATGCACGAGGAGCGGGACACCGGCCTGCCCGCGCGCCCGGTGCCGGTCGCCAGCCCGGAGCTGCCCGCGGAGGCGGGTGAACTCGCGGTGACCTGGTTCGGCCACTCCAGCGCGCTGCTCGAGGTCGACGGCCGGCGGGTGCTGGTCGACCCGGTGTGGGGTGAGCGGGTGTCGCCGTCCCCGCTGATCGGGCCGACCCGGCTGCACCCGGCGCCCCTGCCGCTGGAGGAGCTGCCGCAGGTCGACGCCGTCCTCGTCTCGCACGACCACTACGACCACCTGGACCTGCCCACGGTGCGCCGGCTGCTGCGCACCCAGACCGCGCCGTTCGTCGTCCCGCTGGGGCTGGGTGCGCACCTGCGCGGCTGGGGCGTGCCGGAGGATCGGGTCGTCGAGCTGGACTGGGACGGCGTGGTGCAGGTCGCCGGCCTGACGCTCACCTGCACCGAGGCGCGGCACTTCTCCGGCCGGTTCCTCACCCGGGACACGACGCTGTGGGCGTCCTGGGTGGTCGCCGGGCCGCGGCACCGGGTGTTCTTCGGCGGCGACACCGGCTACACGCCGGCGTTCGCCCAGATCGGTGCGCTGCTGGGTCCCTTCGACCTGACGCTGCTGCCGATCGGCGCCTACAACGACGCCTGGGCCCTCATCCACATGACGCCGGAGGAGGCCGTCCGGGCGCACGGCGACCTCGGTGGCGGGCTGCTGGTGCCGGTGCACTGGGCGACGTTCAACCTGGCGTTCCACCGCTGGGCCGAGCCCGTGCAGCGGCTGTGCGCCGCGGCGGAGCGCTCGGAGGTGCAGGTGGCGGTGCCGCGGCCGGGCCAGCGGGTCGACGTCCTGGCGCCGCCGCCGCTGACCGACTGGTGGTCGGAGGTCGGCTCGCTCGCCGACGAGCCGGCCGAGGCCGGGGACGGCGGGGCCGGCAGCTCGGTCGTGGCGCGAGCGGCGTCCTGGCTCACCGCCCGCCGGGCCGGCGACTAGACCAGCAGCCGGGCGACCTCGGGGAGGTCCGCCGCCTCGACCTGCGGGGTCGCGCCCTCGGGGTCCAGCCGGTGACCGGGCCGACGCAGCCGGACCACGTCGATGCCGGCTGCCAGGGCGCCCCGGACGTCGCGCGCCGACGTCGCCACGTGCACCAGCCGGCCACCGGCACGCTCCCTGGCCCGGAGGTAGATCTCCGGCGCCGGCTTGTAGGCGCGCAGCCGCTCGGAGGTGAGGACGTCGGCGTCGTCCACCAGCGGTGCGACGCGCGTGCGGGCGAAGACCGCGTCGTCCACGTTGGACAGGACGCCGACCCGGGCGCGGGCCGCGAGCGCCGGCACCCCCTGCGCGACGTCCGGCCACAGCGGCCAGTCGCCGACCGAGTCGAGCAGCCGCGCGGTGTCGGCGTCCGGGTCCCCGGCGATCCCCAGCTCGGCGTAGGCGGCGGTCAGCGCGCGGCGGCAGTGCTCAGCGAAGGGCACCCAGGTCGCGAGGTCGCGCTGGGAGGCCTTGTTGGCCGCGTCCCAGACGTCGTAGAGCCGCTCCCCCGGCCCGCCGGTGATCCGCGCCAGCGCGGCCGAGCCGCCGGTGCGCGAGTCGATCAGCGCGCTGAACAGGTCGAGGGTGACGAGCAGGGACGGTGCCACGGCGGCATCATGTGCCTCTACGGCCCCGCTGCAGGGTCCCGCCGCCGGCCCCGTCCGGAGGCTCACCCCGAGCTTGCGAGGGATGAGGAGGACGGGGTCCTTCTCCGGTGGGGGCAGCGGGGTCCTTCTCCTATCGCAGCAGCTTGGACATCCGCCGGTCGGCCAGCGGCTTGCCCCCGGTCTGGCAGGTCGGGCAGTACTGCAGGGAGGTGTCGGCGAAGCTCACCTCGCGGACGGTGTCGCCGCACACCGGGCAGGGCAGGCCGGTCCGGGCGTGCACCTGCAGCCCCGAGCGCTTCTCGCCCTTCATCGTGGCCGCCTGCTGCCCGACCTGGCGCTGGAGCGCCTCGGTGAGCGTCGCCCGCATCGCGTCGTACAGGCCCAGGGCCTCGTCGTCGGTGAGCTTGTCGGCCATCTTGAACGGCGAGAGCCGTGCGGCGTGCAGGATCTCGTCGGAGTAGGCGTTGCCGATGCCGGCGATCAGCGTCTGGTCGGTGAGCGCGCCCTTGAGCTGGCCGCTGCGAGCGGCCAGGAGCGCCACGAAGGCGTCCCGGTCGACCTGCAGGGCGTCGGGCCCGAGCCGGGCGACGCCCGGCACCTCGGCCGGCGAGCGGACGACGTAGACCGCCAGGCCCTTGCGGGTGCCCTGCTCGGTGAGGTCGAACCCGTTCCCGTCGTCGAGGTGCACGCGCAGCGCCAGCGGCCCCTTGCCCGGCTTGGGCGGGGCGGTGGGCAGCCCGGTGCGCCAGTGCAGCCAGCCGGCCCGCGCCAGGTGGACGACGAGGTGCAGCTCGGAGATGTCGAGGTCGAGGAACTTGCCGTGCCGGGTGACGCCGGTGAGCTCCAGACCGCCCAGCGCCGACAGCGGCGGGTCGAACGTCTTGATCGCCTGGACGGCGGCCAGGTCGACGCGGGTCACCACGCGGCGCACCGCGTGCTCACGCAGGAACGCGGTCAGCGCCTCCACCTCGGGCAACTCGGGCACCCGGCCACTATGCCGCGGGAGAACGTCTCCCGCCGTCCCCCATCGGGTGGTACCGACGAGCGGGGGGCCGGAGGCCTCCCCGAGGAGGGACGCAGCGGCTCCGCACAGCCGGGGGTACGGCACCTGGCCGCGGTCGGAGTCGGAGGACGACAGTGTGGTGTGCGAGGAGGCACGGACATGACCGAGAGCGCGCAGGGCCGCCCGCCGGTGGACGAGACCCGTCCGTCGGTGCCGGAGCAGGACCGGGACGCCGGGTCGTCGGTCCCGGCCGACACCGGCGTGGGCATGGGCCGCGGCGAGGCCGACACCTTCGAGCCGGAGGAGTCGCGACCCGACGACGAGGACACCGACTGACGATCACGGCGCCGTGACCACGGCCTCGGCCGAGGCTGCGGTCACGGCGCCGTGATCGTGCAGGTCGAGACCGCCGGCGCTACTGGGTGGTGAGGGTCTCCACCTCGGTCACCGGTGCGGTCGCACCGGGCTCGTGCCTCGCCTGCTCGGCGACCGCGGCGGCGACGGCCTTGGTGACGGCGGGGTCGAAGACGCTCGGGATGATGTAGTTGGCGTTGAGCTGGTCGTCGGTGACCACGCCGGCGATCGCCTCCGCCGCGGCCAGCAGCATCCCGTCGCTGATCTCCCGGGCCCGCGCGTCGAGCAGCCCGCGGAAGACGCCGGGGAAGGCCAGCACGTTGTTGATCTGGTTCGGCAGGTCCGAGCGGCCCGAGGCGACGACGGCGGCGTGCTGCCGGGCCCGCACCGGGTCGACCTCGGGCGTCGGGTTGGCCATCGGGAACACGACGGCCTGCGGCGCCATCCGCGCGAGCGCCTCGACCGGCAGCACGTTGCCGGCGCTGACGCCGATGAACACGTCGGCGCCGTCGAGCGCGTCGGGCAGCTCACCGCGCACGCACTCGGGGTTGGTGCGCTCGGCCAGGTCCCGCTTGGCCGGCGAGAGCCGCTCGTCGTCCGGCGAGAGGATCCCCTCGCGGTCCCACACGAGCACGTTGCGGGCGCCGGCCTTCAGCATCAGGTGCACGATCGCCGTCCCGGCCGCGCCACCGCCGGCGACCACGATCTTCACGTCCTCGAGCCGCTTGCCGACGACGCGCAGGGCGTTGCGCATCGCGGCCAGCGCGACGATCGCCGTCCCGTGCTGGTCGTCGTGGAAGACCGGGATGTCGAGCTTCTCGCGCAGCCGGGCCTCGATCTCGAAGCAGCGCGGCGCGGCGATGTCCTCGAGGTTGATGCCGCCGAATCCGGGGGCGATCAGCTCGACGGTGCGGACGATCTCGTCGACGTCCTGGGTGTCCAGGCAGATCGGCCAGGCGTCGATGTCGGCGAACCGCTTGAACAGGACCGCCTTGCCCTCCATGACCGGCATCGCGGCCCCGGGCCCGATGTCGCCGAGCCCCAGGACGGCGGAGCCGTCGGTGACCACGGCGACGGTGTTGCCCTTGATGGTCAGCCGGCGGACGTCGTCGGGGCTGTCGGCCAGCGCCAGGCAGACCCGCGCCACACCGGGGGTGTAGGCCATCGACAGGTCGTCGCGGGTCTTCAGCGGCACCCGTGAGGCGACCTCGAGCTTGCCGCCCAGGTGCAGCAGGAAGGTGCGGTCGCTGACCTTGCGGACCGTGACCCCGGGGACGGCGCGCAGCGCGTCGACCATCTCCTCGGAGTGCGCGGCGTCCGCGGCCGAGCAGGTGACGTCGACGGTGAGCCCGTCGGAGCGGGAGTCGACGACGTCGATCGCGGTCACGGCGCCGCCGGCGGAGCCGACCGCGGTCGCGATCCGGCCGATGGAGGCCGGGTCGCCGTCGGCGGTGAGCCGCACGGTGATCGAGTACGACGCCGACGTGACCGGCCCGCGGGGCGGCGTGGCCGGCTCGCCGAGGGCGGTGTCGTCGGTGCTGGGCGTGGCAGTGGTATCGGTGCTCATGGCGGTCCCATCGTGACACCGGATCGGCCGCCCCGCGTGGTTCCGGTCACAACGGTCACGGACGCCGGTCAGCCGGTGGGGCGGGAGGCGCGCCCCTCGGCGCGGGCCTTGAGCCCCTCGCAGAACTGGCGGAAGGAGGGGTTCAGGTCCGGCGTCGAGCGGGCGAGCAGCGCGGCCAGCGGGCCGGTGTGGTCCTCGCGGACGGTGAGCACCGTGCTGCCGTCGTCCTGCGCGTCGAGGTGGTAGGTGCGCTCGATGACCGCCGCCCCCAGCGGCAGCCCACCGCGCCAGCGCATGGCCTCGCGCGGGCGGATCTCGGTCACGGTCACCGTGAAGGGGCGGTCGCGGATCATCGTGGCGTAGAGCGTCAGCTTCTCGCCGAGCGCGACCCGGCCGTCCACCCGGTCGACGCCGGAGTCCCAGTCCCGCCAGCTGCCCACGTCGACCAGCAGCGCCCACACGTGCTCCGGGCTCGCGTCGATCCGCGCCGCCGCCTCGTAGCTCCTCACGCCCAGCCTCCCATCCCCGCCCGCGCTCTCAGCCGGCCCGCACGGCCGTCGTCTGCAGGTGGGTGTTGGGTACCACGATGCCCGGGCCGCCGCCCCGGGTCGAGCTGCCCCACAGGTCGGCGAAGTCGGCCTCCAGCGCGGCCCGCCCGGCGGGGTCGAGCCGCCGCCAGGCCACGTGCACCGGCGCGAACCAGTCGCGGTAGCGCTGCCACTGCGCGGCGAGGGAGGGCGCGGTCATGTCGACGGTCCGCTCGGCGTGGCGCACCCGGCGCACCTCACCGCGGCCGAGCAGCTCCTCCACGCCCTCCGGCGTCCCCCAGCGCAGGGGGTCCCCGGTCGCACCCTCCGGGTCGTGCCGGGCGAGCAGCGCCAGCAGCCGCCCGCCGGGCGCGTCCGGCCACCAGGCCGTGAGCCCCAGCCGGCCGCCGGGGCGCAGCACCCGGAGCAGCTCCCGGGCGGCCTGCTCCGGCTCGGCGGCGAAGACGACACCGAAGGTGGAGACGACGACGTCGAAAGAGGCGTCGGGGAAGGGCAGGGCGCAGGCGTCGGCGACCTCGGTGGCGAGCGACAGCCCCTCCAGCTCGGCCCGGCGCCGGGCGAGGGCCAGCAGCTCCGGGACGACGTCGCTGCACACGACGTCGCCGTCGCGCCGGGCTGCGGCCAGCGCCGCGTTGCCCGTCCCGCCGGCCACGTCGAGCACCCGGTCCCCCGGGCGGACGGCGAGGTCGGCGACCAGCTGCTCGGCGGCCGGCACCAGCCGGACACCCACCCGCTGGTAGTCGCCGGCCGCCCAGACCTCGCGGGCCCGGTCGCCAGCGGGCGCCGCGCTCATGGCCCAGCAGTGTGCTCGCGGTCACCGTGCGCCGGAAGGGACGGCCACGCCGGCCGAGGCGAGAGCAGGGCGGCCCCCTGCAGGGTCCCGCCGCCGGCCCCGTCCCGGGTCCCGCCCTGAGCCTGCGAAGGGTGGGGAGGACGGGGCCCTTCGACGGTGGGGGGCAGGGGGTCCTTCGTCAGCCCACCAGCAGCGCGCCGCGCTCCCGCCGTCCGGCCGCCCGGACTGCCAGGGCGGCGGTCACGACCGCCGCGGCGCCCACCGCGGCGACGGTCACCGCGCCCGGCCCGCCGTCGACGGCGACCGCGACCAGGCCCCAGACCACGGCCAGGGCGAGCGGCCCGGCCGCCACCCGGGCGACCAGCACGAGCGCCGCCCCGAGGGCCGCGACCGCCCCCAGGGCATCCGTCCGTCGTCCG
>DASQXT010000484.1:0-8005 GCA_035639575.1 Geodermatophilus sp. | reverse complement strand
TCGACACCGAGGACGGCTACCGCATCGCCCGCGCGAACTACGAGCTGCCCGAGATCACCCTCACCGGCGAGGAGGCCGCGGCGGTGGGTCTGGCGCTGCGGCTGTGGGAGTCGGCCCAGCTGGCCGGGGCGGCGCACAGCGCGCTGGTCAAGCTGCGCGCCGCGGGCCTGGACGTCGATCCCCAGCGGGCGCTGCCGATCCAGCCCCGCCTGGACGCCGGGGAGCCGGCGTTCGACGCCTGCTACGCGGCCGCCCGCGACCGCCGGCTGATCGAGTTCGACTACCGGCGTCCCGACGAGGACGACCCGGCCCGCCGCCGCGTCCAGCCGTGGGGCGTGGTCGCCTGGCACGGCCGCTGGTACCTCGGCGGGCTGGACCTCGACCGGCAGGCGCCGCGGGTCTTCCGGCTCTCCCGCGTCGTCGGCACCCCGAGGGCCACCGGCCCGGCGGGGGCCTTCGAGCCGCCGGAGGACGTCGACCTGGCGGCGATGGTCGCCGGGCAGTCGCGGGGGGAGGAGCAGCTCGTGGTGGTGCGGGCTCGTCCCGGCACCGCGGTGGGGCTGCGCCGGCACGCCGTCCCGCTCGGCCCGGCCGAGGACGGGGACGACCGGCTGGAGCTGCGCACCACCGAGCCGATGCGGCTGGCCGGCGAGATCGCCTCCTACGGGGCCGACGTCGTCGTCGAGGCCCCGGCCGCGGTGCGCGCGGCGGTCGTCGAGCGGCTGACGCGCCTGGCCGCGATGGCGCCGGAGGGGGCCGCGTGAGCGCCCCCACGACCACCGAGCGGATGACCCGGCTGCTCTCGCTGGTCCCGTACCTCACCGCCCGCCCCGAGGGGGTGCCGCTGGCCGAGGTGGCCCGCGACTTCGGCGTCCCCGAGCGGCAGCTGCGCCGCGACATGGAGCTGCTGTGGATGTGCGGCCTGCCCGGCTACGGGCCCGGCGACCTCATCGACCTGGCCTTCGAGGGCGACCGGGTGCGGGTCACCTTCACCGCCGGGATGGTCCGCCCGCTGCGGCTGACCACCGACGAGGCCGTCGCGCTCGTGGTCGCGCTGCGCACCCTGCTCGAGCTGCCCGGGCTGGCCGAGCGGGAGGCGGTCAGCCGCGCGCTGGCCAAGGTGTCGGCCGCCGCCGGGCACGCCGGTGAGCGGGTCACGCCGGTGGCGCTGTCGGTCGACGCGCAGGAGCAGGCGCTGGCCGTCGTCCGCGAGGGGCTGGAGCGCAAGCGGGCGCTGCACCTGCACTACTACGTGCCCACCCGCGACGAGCGCACCGAGCGCACCGTCGACCCGCTGCGGCTGCTGCTGGTCGACGGCCGCTGGTACCTGGAGGCCTGGTCCCGGGAGGTCGGGGGCGTCCGGCTGTTCCGGCTGGACCGGATCGACGACGTCGAGGTCCTCGAGCAGCCGTCGGCGCCGCCGCCCGGGGTGCCGCTGCGTGACGTGGACGCCGGGCTCTACCAGCCCGAGCCCGGCGCGCCGGTGGTGCGGCTGCGCCTGGCCCGCACCGCCCGCTGGGTGGCCGAGTACTACCCGGTCGAGGACGTGCGCGAGGTCCCGGACCCGCCCGGGGGTCTCGCGGTCGCCCTGCGCACCGCCGACGTGGCGTGGGCGCGGCGGCTGGTGGCCTCCCTCGGCGGGGCCGCCACCGTCGACGAGCCGGCCGAGCTGGCCGCGGCCGTCGCCGCCGACGCCCGGGCCGCGCTCCGCCGCTACGCAGCCGAGGGACAGCTGCCGTCCAGCTCCGCCGACTAGGGTCGGGCCCGTGCTGCTGACCGTCGTGTGGATCGCCGTCGCCGTCCTGGCCGTCGTCGTGCTGGGCGCGCTGGCGTACGGGGTGCTCGGTGCGGCCGGCCGGCTGCGGCGGGAGGTCGCGGCCTTCGAGCGGGAGGTCCGGCCGCTGATCACCGAGGCGCAGGCGACCGCCGCGCGGGCGGCGGAGGTCCAGCGGCCGTCCTGATCCCACCCCCCGTTTCGGGGGCGGCAGGACGCCTGCGGGCACGTAGCATCGACGACGCCACCCCACGTTCGGAGGACCCGATGAACCTCGGCCCGATGGAGATCGGCCTGATCATCCTGGCCATCCTGCTGCTCTTCGGTTACAAGAAGCTGCCGGACGCCTCGCGCTCCCTGGGTCGCTCGCTGCGCATCTTCAAGGGCGAGATGAAGGGCATGAAGGACGACGACGTCCGCGCCAAGGACGCCGCCCGGACCTCCCCGGTGCGCGGTGAGGTCCTCCCGCCGGCGACCGCGGCCGACCGCGAGCGCGAGGCCCTCGAGGCCGAGGCGCGGGCCGCGGAGGCCCGGGCCGCCGAGCTGCGCGCGCGGGCCGCGCAGGCCGGCTCGGCCGACGGCACCCGCTGACCCCTCCCCCCGGCACCACCATGAGTGAGCCCGCCCGCCGGTCCGGCCTGCGCCGGCGCCGCCGTCCCCCTCGGGACCCCGCGGCGACGATGACGCTGGTCGCGCACCTCACCGAGCTGCGCAACCGGATCGCCAAGGCGCTGCTCGCCCTGCTGGTCGCCACGGCCGTCGCGTTCTGGTGGTACGAGCACGGCCTCGGCGACTTCATCCGGGCGCCCTACTGCGACCTGCCCGCGGACCTGCGCTACGGCGGGTCGGCCGGCGGCGGCTGCGGACTGCTGATCACCGACGTCTTCGGCGGCGTCTTCATCCGGCTCAAGGTCAGCCTGCTGGCCGGCGCCGTGCTGTCCGCGCCGATCTGGCTCTACCAGCTGTGGGCGTTCATCACCCCGGGCCTGAAGCGCAACGAGAAGCGTTACGGCTTCGGGTTCGTCGCCGTCTCCACCGCGCTGTTCGCCCTCGGCGCGGTGCTGGCCTACATCTCCCTGTCGGCCGGCCTGCGGCTGCTCCTCGGCCTGGCCGGCGACGGCACGGTCATCGCGCTGACCGCCCCGGACTACATCGGCTTCGTGCTGTCCCTGCTGGTGGCCTTCGGGGTGAGCTTCGAGCTGCCGCTGGTCGCGGTGGCGCTGAACCTGGTCGGCGTCCTGTCCTACGAGGTGCTGCGCGGCGCCCGGCGGTGGATCTTCTTCCTGACCATCGTCTTCGCCGCGTTCATCACCCCGACGCAGGACCCGTTCACCATGCTGCTCATGGCCGGGCCGATGATCGCGCTGTTCGAGATGGCCATCCAGGTCGCCCGGTTCGTCGACCGGCGCCGGGCCAGGCGGGACGCCGTGCAGCACTTCCACGACCTCTCCGACGACGAGGCCTCGCCGCTGGACGCGCAGCCGTCGGCGCTGGATGCCACACCGTCGGCGCTGGACGCGCAGCCCGCTCCGCACGACGACCTCCGGCGGGAGGACGACGCCGCGCCGCTGGACGGCCCGGCGCGCTCGCGCGGCTGACGGAGGACCCCTGCAGGGCCCACCGCCCGCAGCGGGGCCCTGCAGGGGGTCGGCGTCAGGCCGGCTGCGCGGCCGCGACCGCGGTCAGCTGCTCCACCAGCCGGGTGCGCGGCGGAGCCACGAACCCCGCCGTCGGCCCGGGCACCCCGGGCGCGGGACGTCCGGGGGCCCAGCCGGCGGCCAGCAGCTCGGCGACCCGCGGGTGCACCGCCTCCAGCGCCGCGGGCGGGTCGGCCATGTGCATGTGCCGCAGCACCGCCCGGCCGACGAGCGGGTCGACACCGGCCGCGGCGAGCACCAGCAGGGTGGGCAGCCGCCCGTCCGGCCCGCTCTCAGGGGCGGGGGAGCGGCCGTCCCGGACGGCCCGCCACACGGCGGCGCGGGCGCGGTCGATGGCCCGGGCGTCCTCGAACCAGGCCCGCAGCTCGCCCTGCTCCCACGCCTGCACGCCGGTGCGCCACGCCCGGGCGTCGTCCGGGGCGGCCGCGACGGCGCCGGCCAGCCGCAGGGCGTGCGCCACGGCGAGCGAGCAGCCGCGGCCGAAGTGCGGGTTCGTGGTGCAGACCGCGTCGCCGAGGGGGTGCAGGCCCAGCGGCGCCGCCTCGTCGAGCGTCCGGAGGGTGTTGCGCAGCCCGCCCATGACCATGACCCCGGACTCCGGCCGGGCGCGGTCCGGGTCGGTCCACACGGCGGTCAGGGGCACGGCGCGGACGGCGGCCTCGAAGGAGGCGAGCTCGCGCACCACGCCCAGCTCCGCGTCGTCGGGGAGCCGGGTGACGCTCACCGAGAACGCGCCCGCGTCGTGCGGGAAGACCAGCACGGCGTACCCGTCGCCCTCCGCGACCGAGATGACCCCGCGGTTGACCGGGCCGGGGTGGGCCCCGGGCAGGAGCCGGTACCGGCGCGACGTGTAGACCTCGTCCGCCGGCTCGTCGGCCACGACGCGCAGCCACGGCGCGGACAGCCGCCCGCGGCGGCCGGAGGCGTCGACCACCAGCTCGGCGGGGACGACCTCGCCGTCGGCCAGCCGGACCCCGCTCACCGCCCCGCCGGCCGTCTCCACGCCGGCCACCGCCGCCGTCCGCACCTGCACGCCGGGCTCCGCCTCCAGGGTGCGGCGGAGGACCCACTCCAGGGTGGTGCGCCGGCACCACACCGACCGCAGCCCGTCGGGCAGCGGCACCTCGGGGACGCCGAGACCGCTCAGCGCCTCGAGCACGTCCGGCAGCCCCGCGGCCAGCTCGGCGTGCAACCGGGCGAGGAGGGCGTGCGGCTGACCGAAGTGGGCGACGCCGCGACGCTCCCAGTCCGCGGCGTCGGCGACCGCGGCCGGCCGTGGCCCGTCGTCCCGGTCGAGGACCCGCACGCGGTGACCCTGGCGGGCCAGGGCGAGGGCAGCGGTGGCCCCCGCGACCCCGGCACCGGTGACGACGACGCGCATGACTCCTCCTGAGGCTGGGACGATGATCGCGAGCGCGGGTCAGGATGCCGCGCTGACCAGCGGATACACCCGGCCGTGACCTGTTCGTTACCTGGGAGCCACGGCCGGGACCCGCCTGCCAGGCCGGATCGGCGACAAAGACCATCCCTGGGTCCCGCCGGGGTCCGACCTCGGTCGTGCGCCGGGAGTCGTAGGGTCCGGGCGCTGCGTCCGCGACCTCCGGAGGGCCCGGTGCCCGCCGCCGAGGTCGCGGTCCTGGTGAGCGCGACGGCCGGCCGTGGACGCGCCCGGGCCGCCGGGACCGCGCCGCCGAGCCCGGTGCCCGACGATCAGCTCAGCTCACCGCTGCGGGTCCTGGCTTCCCACCGGTCGTGAGCCAGGACCCGCGACGACCAGCCCAGCTGATCGTCGCGCGCCGGCGCACCATCGACCGTTATCCCCAACTAACGCGCCGACGGGGTCGGTCGCGCCGAGGACGGAGGACGCGCCTAACGTGGAGGCATGTCCAGCCCCGCTGAGCGGTACGCGGCTGCCCGGCGGCGCGGCGCCCACCCTGCCCTGGCCGACTTCACCGCGGATCTCGGCTTCTCCCTCGACCCGTTCCAGGTGGAGGCCTGCGAGGCCCTCGACGAGGGCGCGGGCGTCCTCGTCTGCGCGCCCACCGGTGCCGGCAAGACGGTGGTGGGGGAGTTCGCCGTCCACAAGGCGCTGGCCGAGGGGCGCAAGGCCTTCTACACGACGCCGATCAAGGCGCTGTCCAACCAGAAGTACAACGACCTGGTCGACCGCTACGGCGCCGACCGGGTCGGCCTGCTGACCGGCGACAACGCGGTCAACGGCGACGCGCCGGTGGTGGTGATGACCACCGAGGTGCTGCGCAACATGCTGTACGCGGAGTCCCCGGCGATCGACGGCCTGGGCTACGTCGTCATGGACGAGGTGCACTACCTGGCCGACCGCTTCCGCGGCGCGGTGTGGGAGGAGGTGATCATCCACCTCCCGCAGTCGGTGACGCTGGTGTCACTGTCGGCCACGGTCAGCAACGCCGAGGAGTTCGCCGACTGGCTGGTCACCGTCCGCGGCCACACCAGGGTCGTCGTCAGCGAGGTGCGGCCCATCCCGCTGTGGCAGCACATGCTGGTGGGCAACCGGGTGTTCGACCTGTTCAGCCTGCGCCCGGCCGCGCACGCCGCCGAGCAGGGCGACGACCCGCGGGGGCTGTCCACCCGGGAGCGCGGCGCCAGCGTGGTCGACCCGGAGCTGGTCCGCTACGTGCGCGAGTACGAGCGGCGCCTGGACACCTGGGGCGGCGGCAACGGGGGCGCGCGCCGCGAGCGGGACTGGCACAAGCCGCGCTACCGCCCGCCGGCGCGGCCCGACGTCATCGAGCGGCTGGACCGCAACGGCCTGCTGCCGGCGATCACCTTCGTGTTCAGCCGCAACGGCTGCGACGCCGCCGTCGACCAGTGCCTGCGCTCCGGGCTGCGGCTCACCGACGAGCACGAGCGCGCCGAGATCGCCGCGATCGTCGACGAGCGCACCGGGTCGCTGCCGGAGGAGGACCTGCACGTCCTCGGGTTCTGGGAGTGGCGCGAGGGGCTGCTGGCCGGGATCGCCGCGCACCACGCCGGCCTGGTCCCGGCGTTCAAGGAGACCGTCGAGGAGTGCTTCGTCCGCGGCCTGGTCAAGGCCGTGTTCGCCACCGAGACCCTCGCGCTGGGCATCAACATGCCGGCGCGCACCGTCGTCCTGGAGCGGCTGGTCAAGTGGAACGGCGAGGCGCACGTCGACGTGACGCCGGGGGAGTACACCCAGCTCACCGGCCGCGCCGGCCGCCGCGGCATCGACGTCGAGGGGCACGCCGTCGTCGTCTGGGCGCCGGGCATGGACCCCTCGGTCGTCGCCGGGCTGGCCAGCACCCGCACCTACCCGCTGCGGTCCAGCTTCCGGCCCAGCTACAACATGGCCGTCAACCTGGTCAGCTCCTTCGGCCGGGCCCGCGCCCGTGAGCTCCTGGCCTCCTCGTTCGCCCAGTTCCAGGCCGACCGCTCGGTCGTGGGGCTGGCGCGGTCCGCGGCCCGGCACGAGCGGGACGCCGAGCGCTGGGCCGCCGAGATGCACTCCGAGGGCGGGGACGTCGCCGGGTACGCGCGGCTGCGCCAGGAGATCGCCGACCGGGAGAGGGAGCTCTCCCGCGACTCGGCGGCCAAGCGCCGGATGGAGGCCTCCGAGGCGCTCGCCGCGCTGCGGCCCGGCGACGTCATCCGGGTGCCGTCGGGACGGCGGCAGGGGCTGGCCGTCGTCCTCGACCCCGGGGTGACCGACCTGGCCGAGCCGCGCCCCCTGGTGCTCACCGAGGACAAGTGGGCCGGGCGTCTGGGCAGCGTGGACTTCCCGACGCCGGTGACCGCGCTGGCCCGGCTGCGGGTGCCCAGGAACTTCAACCACCGCAGCCCGCACGCCCGCCGGGACATGGCCGCCACGCTGCGCAACGCGCGCGTCGAGCACGACCTGGGCGCGCGGCGGGTCAAGCAGCGCTCCGCGGCCGCCGACGACCCGGTGCTGCACGACCTGCGCCGGGCGCTGCGCGCGCACCCGGTGCACGCCCTGCCCGACCGCGAGGAGCGGGTGCGGGCGGCCGAGCGCTGGCTGCGGGCCAACCGGGAGGCCGAGGCCACCCACCGGCGGATGGCCGAGCGCACCGGCTCGCTGACCCGCCAGTTCGACCGCACCTGCGACGTCCTGGAGGAGCTGGGCTACCTGGTGCCCGACCCGGCGGCGCCGCCCGTGGCGGAGGGGGAGGACCCGGTGGACCACGAGGTCGCCGACGTCACCCCGGTGGCCACCGACGACGGCCGGCGGCTGGCCCGCATCTGGTCGGAGGCCGACCTGCTCGTCGCCGAGTGCCTGCGCTCGGGCGTGTGGCGCGGGCTCACCCCGGCCGAGCTGGCCGCGGCGGTCTCGACGCTGGTGTTCGAGGCCCGCCGCGAGATGCCCGGCCAGCCCGCGGTCCCGGCCGGCAAGGTCGCCGCGGCGATCGCGGAGATGCGGCGGATCCGCTCGCGGCTGCAGGACGTGGAGCTCGACCACGGCGTCCCGGCGACCCGCGACCTGGACCTCGGCTTCGCCTGGGCGGCCTACCGCTGGGCCGACGGGCAGAGCCTCGACCGCGTCCTGGCCGGTGCCGAGCAG
>DASQXT010000483.1:0-9675 GCA_035639575.1 Geodermatophilus sp. | reverse complement strand
CGCCGCGGCGTGCACCGAGTCCGCGTCGAGCGCGTCACCGGCCACCGGGCGGACCCCGGCGAGCTCCGCACCACCGCGGCGGGACATGCCGTGGACCTCCCAGCCGGTGGCGGCCAGGTGCTCGGCGGTGTTGCGGCCGGTCAGGCCGGTGGCACCGACCACCAGCGCCCT
Source organism: Geodermatophilus sp. (assembly GCA_035639575.1). Taxonomy (GTDB): domain Bacteria; phylum Actinomycetota; class Actinomycetes; order Mycobacteriales; family Geodermatophilaceae; genus Geodermatophilus. Next base: position 9,504 of record DASQXT010000483.1, on the reverse strand, counting down.
GCGGTTGCTCATCGGAGCTCGCTTCCTGAGCCGCTCCCGGCCCCCGGGCAGGGAGCGGCTCATCGATGGGGGACGGGGTCAGGGGTGGCCGTGGGGGAAGCCCTGGGACAACTCGAGCGTCACGCCGTTGGGGTCCTTCAGGTACACGAAGGACCCGCCCGCCAGCGGTCCGTCGTCGATGTGCAGCGGGGGCGCGAGGAACTCGACGCCCTTGGCCCGCAGGTCCTCGTAGGCCTTTTGCAGGTCCGCTACCTCGATGCACACGTGGGCGCTGCCGACGTCGGCGTTGGACCGGTCGAAGGTCCCCTCGCGCTCGTTGGCGTAGCAGAGCAGCTCGACGACACAGCTCCCGAAGCGAAGGAACGCGAAGCGCAGGTCGGCGTCCGGGACCCCGACCGCCCGCGACAGCTCGGGACCCGAGCCGGTCGCGACGAACTCGCGTCGCACGTCGAAGACCCGCTCGTACCACTGGAGCGACTCCTCCAGGTCGCGGACGGTGATCCCGACGTGGTGCACGTCGCCGAACGAGGTCATGGCGGTGCTCCCCTTCTCTCGCGGGTCAGGAGCCGGCGCGGACGAGCACCTTGAGCTCGTCGCCCTGCGGGTCGATGAGCGTGTCGAAGCCCCGCGGCACGACGTCGTCCAGCGGGATCTCGGCCGTGACGGCCTTGGCCACCGGGTACTGGCCCGTGGCGATGAGGCGGATGATGCGGGGCCAGTCGGTGGTGTTCCAGCACCAGCTGCCGTAGAGGGTCAGGTCCTTCTCCGACAGCGTCATCGCGTCGAGGGATGCCGGCTTCGTGTGCAACCCGGTCTGCACGATGGACGCCCGCTTGCGGGTCAGCGTGACGCAGCTGGACAGGCCCGGTGTGCTGCCCGAGCACTCCACGGCCAGGTCGACGCCGTCCCCGCCGGTGAGCTCGCCGACGAGGTCGTCCAGCGCACCGGTGGTGGGGTCGACGATGTGCCCGATGTCGAGTCGCTCGGCCAGCGCGGCCCGGTTCTTGTTCGGCTCGGAGATGATCACCGAGGAGGCGCCGGCGGCGCTGGCGTACATCGCGCTCAGCACACCGATCGGGCCGGCCCCGGTGACGAGGACGACGTCGCCGCCGGTGACGCCGGCCCGCTCCACGCCGTAGGCCGCCACGGCGGCCGGTTCCACGACCGCGCCCTCGAGGTCGGAGACCTCGTCGGGGAGCCGGCTGACCTGGTACTCCTTGACGACGGCGCGCTCGGCCATCCCGCCGGTCTCGGCGCTCAGCCCGGTGCAGGCGAACTGCACGCACAGGTGTCCCTGGCCGCGCCGGCAGTACCGGCACCGCCCGCACACGATCGCGGGCATGATCGCGACACGGTCGCCGGGCCGCACGTCGTGGACCGCGGGGCCGACCTCCAGGACCCGCGCCGAGAACTCGTGCCCGAGGGTCTGCGGCAGCGTGACGCCGGTGAGGGGGTGCGGCGACGTGGGGGTGACGATCGGCCCGACCGCGTACTCGTGCAGGTCGGTCCCGCAGATGCCGCAGTACTGGGGCGCGATGAGCACCTCGTCGGGCTCGCGGATCTGTGCGTCGGCGACGTCCTCGACGCGGATGTCGCCCTTGCCGTGGTAGCGGGCAGCGCGCACGGGGCTGCTCCCTTCTCGATCGGGTGCGGTGGTGGAGGGGCCGTCGTCAGTGGGCGACGCCACGGCGTGTGCCGCGGATCTGGCTGTAGACGACGGCGGCGATGACGATCAGCCCGCCCTGGAAGATGTACTGCCAGGTCTGGGTGAGGCTGAGGAAGGTGGTGGCGTTCAGCAGCTGCACGATCAGGCCGGCGCCGAGCAGCGTGCCGACGAAACTGCCGCGTCCGCCCAGCAGGCTCGTGCCGCCCAGGACGACGGCCGTGATGCTGCTCAGCGTGTACCCGACCCCCTGGGCCGGGTCGCCGATGCCGAGCTGGGCCAGCAGGATCAGCGCGCCGAGGAACGTGAACACGGACACCGCGACGAAGGCGAGCACCACGGTCCGGTTGGTGCGGACACCCAGCCGGCGGGCCGACTCCTCTTGCGAACCCACCGCGCGCAGTCGCATCCCCCAGCCGCTGCGGCGCAACAGGATCTCCATGGCGGCGGTGAGGAGCAGGAGCACGAGGAAGGCCACGGGCAGGGGGCCCACCTTGTACGTGATCGCCTCGGTCACCGATCGGCTGATGAGTCCTCCCGGACGATCACGGAGCAGGAAGCTGAAGCCCTGCAGCGCGATGTAGGTGGCCAGCGTCGCGGCGACCGCCGTGAACTTCCCGAACCGGATCAGCGACCCGTTGACCGCCCCCGTGAGGGCCGCGAGCCCGAGCATGACCAGCAATCCGAGGACCATCCTGGTGCCCGACGACCCGTCCACCAGGAAGAAGGACCCGACGACGACGAGGAAGCCGGCCAGCGGACCCACGGACAGGTCGATGCCCCCTGTCATCAGCGCGATGGTCTGACCCATGGCGATGAAACCGAGGGCCGTGATCAGCAGCGTCACCGACGTGATGTTGAACGGCAGCAGGTACCGGTCGTTCTGCGCGTAGATGTAGGCACCGAGGGCCAGCATGACCACGGCGAGGATGGCCACCGGCGCGTAGTCGCCCTGGAGCCAGCGGCGCAGGGACGAGCTGTGGCCCGGGCGGACCTGCTGCTCCTGCGTCTCCCGCTTCAGCGTCGTCGACTCCACCGCGGCACGGATCATCCGCTCCTCGGTGACCTCGTCCCCGCTGAGTGTGGCCACCACGTGGCCCCGGGACATCACGATCACGCGGTCGCAGAGTCCCTCGAGTTCCTTGGCGTCCGACGACGCGACGACCACCGGGACCCCGGCCGCGGAGACCTCCCGCAGGATCCGGTAGATCTCCGAGCGAGCGCCGACGTCGACGCCCTGCGTGGGCTCGTCCGCCAGGAGGATCGACGGCTGCGAGAGCAGCGCGCGGGCCATGACGACCTTCTGCTGGTTCCCGCCGGACAGCGCGGTGACCGGTGTCTCCAGGGACGCCGCCTTGACCTTCAGTGCCCCGAGTTCGGCCCCGACGACCTCGACCTCGCGTCGGCGGCTGATGAACCGGCCCACCCGCAACCGGTCCAGGGCCGCGACGGCCGCGTTCTCGCGCACCGACATCGTCATCATCAGGCCCTCGTGATGACGGTCGGCCGGCATGTAGGCCGAGGAACCGTGCAGACGGCGGACGGAGAAGTCCTCGTCGCCGATCCGCACCGTGCCGTCGAACCGGGCCAGACCGGCCAGGGCCCGCAGCAGCTCCTCCTGGCCGTTGCCGACGACCCCGGCCACCCCGATGATCTCCCCGCGGTGGGCCGTGAGCGAGACGTCGGAGACCTGGTCGCCGGTCAGGCCGCGGACCTCGAGGACGGGCCGCCCGTCGCCGGGCGTGGGGTGCTTGGGCGGGAAGGTGTACTCGAGCTGTCGGCCGACGATCATCGCGAGGAGCTCGTCGTCAGTGACCTCGTCGACGGCGACGGTCCCCCGGTTGCGGCCGTCGCGCAGGACCGTCACCTGGTCGGCGAGCTCGCGCACCTCGGCCAGGCGGTGCGTGATGTAGACGACGGCCGTCCCGCCCCGCGCGGCCGATCGGACCCGGTCGAAGAGCAACTGGACCGAGTCCGCCCCGAGGGGGGCCGTCGGCTCGTCGAGGATCAGCAGCTTCGGGCGGAGGGCCAGCGCCTTGGCCAGCTCCAGGAGGTGCTTCTGGGCGACGCTCAGCCCACCGACCCGGTCCTCCAGGTGTGCTGTGGACCCGACGTCGTCGAGCATCCGGCGCATCGACGCCGCCTCGTCGCCGGCAGACCTGAGGAACTCCCGCGGGACCGCGACCCGGATGTTCTCGGCCACCGTCAGGTCGGGCAGCACCGCCGGGTGCTGGTGCACGATGGCGATGCCCAGCCGCGCGGCCGTCGCCGGGTCGAGCACGGGGACCTGCTCACCGTCGACCTCGACGGTCCCGGTGTCCGGGCGCGTGGTGCCCGAGGCGACGCCCATCAGGGTGGACTTGCCGGCGCCGTTCTCGCCCAGCAGGGCGTGCACCTCGCCCGGCAGCAGCTCGATCGACACGTCGGTCAGAGCGGCCACGGCGCCGTAGGTCTTGGAGATCCCGGTCAGGACCATGGTCGGCCGCGTCACGGCGACCGGTGCCTGCTGCGTCTGCTCTGTCACCACGGGGTCCTTCGGTGTCGGAGGTGGAAGAGGTCGGGTCCTGCCGGGTGCGCCGGCCACCGCGCAGAGGCGGACGGCCGGCGCACCTGCCGGCCGCTCACGTCATCCGATGACGTCGGCCTGCTCCTGGCCGGACATCTCGGCGGACAGGTAGACGTCCCCGGGGAGGTCCGGGTCGCAGGTGACCGGGTGCGGCTGGCCGCTCACGGAGTCCTCGAAGGCCGACGACGGGTAGACGTCCTCCGACGGGACCTGCCCGCCGGTCGCACGGGCGACCGCGTGCTGCACGGCGAGGCGGGAGTGGTCGTTCTGGGTCGAGACCGTGAACAGCCGGAAGTCCGGGTTGCTGTCCTTGTTCTGCTCCCAGAAGCAGGCGAGCTCGTTGCCGTCGGACGTGGCGATGGCGGGGATCGACCGACCGCTCTCCGTGAAGACCGGCAGCGCGCCGACCAGCGACGGCCCGAAGTCGGACACGATGACGTCGATCTGCGGGTTCTTCGCGATCGCCGCGGTCAGCACCTGCTGGGTCTGGGCCGGGTCCCAGTTGGTCACCTCGTACGGCTGCTCGCCGATGAAGGTGTACTTGCCGGTGGGGTCGAGGACCTCGTGCAGGCCCTCGGCCTCGTCGTTCCCCTGGCTGTTCCCGGGCGGGCCGCTCAGGAACAGGACGTTGCCGCCGTCCGGCAGGTTCTGCTGGATCCACTGGGCCCAGAGCGTCCCGGCCTGCTTGAAGTCGCTACCGATGAAGACGTCGTAGTCCTCCCCGGCCTTGCCGCCCGGGTCCACCCGGTAGGGCACGGTGACCACGCCGGCATCGTGGGCGGTGCGCAGCGCGGGGAGGATGGCCTGCCCGGCATCCGGGAAGACGACGAGCGCGTCGACGCCCTTCGCGACCATGCCCTGGATGTCGGCGATGGCCTTCTGCGTGTCGCCCTGGCCGTCGGCGTACTCGAAGGAGGTCACGCTGGGGCACTTGCTGGCCTCGTCCTTGGCGGAGGCGGTGGTGACCAGGCGCCAGCTGTTGCCACCGAAGCCGTCGGTCATCCCGAGGACGGCCTCGTCGGGGCCGCACCACGAGGGGACGTCGCCGTTCGCGGCCGCCCCGCTCGAGGAGGCCTGGTCGCCACCACCACCACCTCCGCAGGCGGCGAGGGCCAGGACGCCCACGCAGGTGAGCGTGAGGGGCTTGGTACGAGAGAGCAGTCGGTTCACGGGACGGTTCCTCTCCGGATCGTGGGTCGGACGGGGGCGGTGCCTGGGGAGTTCGGGTGTCACGTGGCCGGGCTGGGCGCCGGCGTCCTCCGGGCGAAGCGGTCCCTGAGGGCGCGCCAGTTGACCGTGTAGAGCGCCACGCCGACCGTGAGGGCCGCGGCCTCCACGAGCGTGCGGATCGCGAAGGAGACGCCCAGCGCGAGGACGAACTGGTCGAGCTGGCTCAGGAAGAGGGCCGCCACCGCGGTGGCCACGGGGTAACCCCGTCCGCCCAGCAGCGAGGTGCCGCCGAGCACCACCGCCGCGACCGACGGCAGCAGGTAGGCGTCGCCCTGGAAGGCCGTCGGCTGGGCGATGATGCCGGCCAGCAGGACGCCGGCCAGCCAGTAGAGGACCTGCGCCCAGACGTAGGCGCTCATCCGGTGCCGCGTCACCGGCAATGCCGTGGCGAACGCCGCGGCGGGATTCGCGCCGATCGCCTCGAACCGTCGACCGGCAGCCGTGATCTTCATCGCGACGGTCGCCACCAGCACGACCAGGACGGCGACGTAGACCGAGTTGGGGATGCCGAGGGTCAGGCCCCCGGCCACGCTGCGCAGGAGGTCGGTGGTGCGCCGGGGCGACCCCCCGGAGATCCCCAGGACACCGGCGTACAGCAGGGCGTTCACGCCCAGGGTGGCCACGATGGGGTTGAGTCCCAGCCGGCCGACGAGGAAGCCGTTCCCCATCCCCGCGAGCACCGCGACGACGAGACCGAGGCCCAGGGCCTGCGGCACCCGGCTGTCGTCGCCGTCGGCCACGTGCGTGGAGATGACGACCGCGAGGGAGACCGCTCCTGCCACGGAGAGGTCGATCCCGCCCTGCTGCACGACGAGCGTCTGACCGATCGCCGCGATGGCGAGCACCGCGGCGAAGGGCAGCATGCCGAGGAGCGCACCGCGACTGACGCTGGTGGGGCCGATGAGGGCGCTGGCCAGGAACAACGCCACCACCGCCACGGTGATGGTGATGAGCCCGCGAGAGACGGTGATGCGTGGCCCGGCTGCGATGGCTGGGCGCGGTGGTGCGTCGAGGGTCATTGCCTCGGCCTCCTCCGGTGGTGTGGACCTGCCGGGCGTCGTGATCGGCGTCACGCAGTGATGTGGGACCGTACAGACCAAGCCGGGTGTTCACAAGCACTTCACAAAATCTCGTCGACGCTCCATGCTGGTCACGCGTCGATGTGGCGTGAGCCACGTCCATCCCCGGCGTTCCGGGCTCGGGATGGAGGCGAAGCGTTAAGTCGTGGCGATCGACTGTTAAGTGAAGGCCGCCGTGCGGGTCGGCCGGAGAACCGGGAGGCGGTGGATGGACCTCAACGGGCGCCTGCGCTGCCACCTCGGTCGCTCCGGGACACGGCGAGGGCGCCACGGGGACGGCCTCGTGCCTGAGCTCTCCCGGTGCGGGCTACGCGACCGGCCGGCTGGTCACGATCGGGCGAGGGACGGTCCTGGTGCAGCGGGAGTGGGGGCCGTGGCAGCAATGGATAATCGAGGGATCACCGCCAGCGACAGGGGGACCAGCATGAGCGCCAACGCGGAACCGCCTGCCGCGGCGGAGATGGACCCTGCGGAGACGCTGGGGGGCCGGCTCCGGCAGGCGCGACTCCAGGCGAAGCTGTCACTCCGCGAGGTGGCTCGGCAGCTCGGGGTCTCCGCGTCCTTCGTGTCGCAGCTCGAGAACGGCAAGTCCCAGCCCTCCGTCGCCACGCTCTACTCGTTGGCACGGCTGCTCGGGGTGTCCATCGACCGGCTCTTCGACGAGCAGGGCCGGGCGACACTCCCTGCAGGAACCGCCCCCGTGACGCACCAGCCCGAGGAGCACCCCCACTCCGCGACACCGGTGGACGACCCCACCACGGCGGGAGCCGACCCCCTCCACCGGGGCAAGCCCGGGTTCCCGGCCGTCACCTGGGGGGAGCAGTCGACCGAGCCGCTGCGGTTCTCCGTCACGACGCCCGACCAACGGAGCCGGCTGGTGCTGGAGTCGGGGGTCTCCTGGGAGCAGCTCGTCCGCAAGTCCGACGAACTGGATTTCATCGTGCTGACCTATCCCGCGGGCAGCAGCTCCACCACGGACGGCCGCATGCTCCGTCACGACGACTATGAGTACGGCATCCTGCTCGAGGGCGAGCTGGAGGTGACCCTCGGGTTCGAGGTCTTCGTGCTGCACGCCGGCGAGGCCATCGGCTTCGACTCGACGATCCCCCACCTGTTCCGGAACCCCGGCACGACGCCGGCCCGCGGCATCTGGGTCATGCACCACAGGCACCAGTAGGCGCACCACAGACACCAGCACGCGCGGCCGCGTGCCATCGCGGACGCCGCTGGACACCTCGTCGGGTCTGGCTCGGCGCATCCGGCCGGGCGAACCGTCCACGACGGTCGCACCTGCGTCCGACGAGGAAGACCCACACATCCCGCCTCACGGTCCCCTCACAGGTGACCCACGGGCTCATCCGCTCTCCACCGAGGAGGATCCATGGACGCTCTGAACGGCCGAGTCGCCGTCGTCACCGGGGCCGCACAGGGCCAGGGCGCAGCAGAGGCGCGGCTGCTGGCCGAGCACGGCGCCCACGTCGTCATCACGGACCTGAAGGACGAAGGCCGGGCGCTGGCCGAGGACATCGACGCCGCCACGGCCGGGAGCGCCGAGTTCGTCCGACTCGACGTCACCGACGAGCAGGGCTGGGCCGACCTGGCCGAGGACCTGCGCCGACGTCGCGGGCGTCTGGACGTGCTCGTCAACAACGCCGGGGTGGCGTTCCGCTTCGGTCTGATGGAGACCACCCGTGACGACTTCCAGCGCGTGCTGGACGTCAACCTCGTGGGCCCGTTCCTGGCGATGCGGACCCTCGCGCCGCTGATGCGGGACAGCGGTGGCGGCTCGATCGTCAACGTGGGGTCGGCCGCCGGCATGACGGGGCACTTCTCCGCCGCCTACTCCGCGAGCAAGTGGGGACTGCGGGGGATCACGAAAGTCGCCGCCATGGAGTTCGCGCCATGGGACATCCGGGTGAACGCCATCCACCCCGGCATCGTCAACACGGCGCTCGTCCCCGGGGACACCGCCTTCCCCCAGGCCATGACGCGCTTCACCCCGCTGGGACGCGCAGCCGAGGTCGACGACGTCGCTCCCCTGGTCCTCTTCCTCGCCGGGGACGGAGCTCGCTTCATCACCGGTTCGGACTTCCCTGTCGACGGCGGACTCGTGGACCTGGGCGTCTACGACGCCGTGGCCAAGGAGTACGCGAACCTCAAGTGAGGCCCCGGGAGCCGCCCGCACCGCCGGGCGGCTCCCGGCCCGTCACGCGGGGCGGACCCGGGCGTCGTTGCCGACGACGCGGTTGGTCAGGACGCCGAGCCGCTCGACGTCGACCTCGACGACGTCCCCGGGCTGCAGCAGCCACGGGGGCGTGCGCGCGTAGCCCACCCCCGACGGCGTGCCGGTGGCCAGCAGGTCGCCGGGCCGCAGCGTGGTGGTGTGCGAGATCAGCGCGAGCGTGTCGCCGACGGTGTAGACCATCTCGTCGGTCCGTCCGTCCTGCACGGTCTCGCCGTTGACCCGGGTCTGCACCCGCAGGCCGTCGCGCAGGTCGCCGACCTCGGCAGCGGGCACCATCGGCCCGAGCGGGCCGGAGCGGTCTCCGTTCTTGCCGAGGATCCACTGGCTGGTCAGCTTCTGCGCCCGTCGCGAGGTCAGGTCGTTGAACGTCGAGTAGCCGACGACGGCGGCCAGCGCCTCGTCCGGGGCGGCGTCCACCAGGGTGCGGCCGACCCAGGCGACGACCTCGCCCTCCCAGTCCAGGCCGTCCTCGCCCGACGGGACCGGCACCTCGGCGCCGCCGACGGTCAGCGAGGCGGTCCACCGCGCGAACAGCGTCGGGTACGGCGGGATCTCCCGGTCGCGGAAGGAGCCCTCGGCGACGTGCTTCAGGTAGTTCAGCCCGATGCAGAACACCCGGGCGCCGGGCAGCACCGGCGGCACGAACTCGACGCCGCCGGCCGGCAGCGTCTCGCCGGCCGGCTCCCGGGACAGGTGCCCGGCCGGGTCGGCCCAGAACTCC
>DASQXT010000482.1:0-10329 GCA_035639575.1 Geodermatophilus sp. | reverse complement strand
GACCCGGCGCGCATGAGCACGACCGCGATCCCGACCGAGGACGGCACGGGTTACCGGATCAGCGGCACGAAGTTGTGGGCGACCAACGGCGCGATCGCCGACGTCGTGGTGGTCATGGCCGTCGTCCCGCGGTCCGACGGCCACCCGGGCGGCATCACCGCCTTCATCTGCCCGTACCACCGGGAGGGCATCACCGTCGAGCACCGCAACGAGTTCATGGGGCTCCGGGGCATCGAGAACTCGGTGACGCGCTTCGACGACGTGTTCGTCCCCGTCTCGGACGTCGTCGGCGGTGAGGGCAAGGGGCTGCGGATCGCGCTCACCACGCTCAACACCGGCCGCCTGTCGCTGCCGGCGTTCTGCCTGTCGCAGGTCAAGTACTCGCTGAAGATCGCACGGGAGTGGGCGGCCGAGCGCACGCAGTGGGGCAGGCCCATCGGCGAGCACGACCCGATCGCGCAGAAGATCGCCTGGCTGACGGGCACCGCCTTCGGCCTCGAGGCGGTGCTGGACGTGTCGAGTCGCCTGGCCGACGACGAGCGCAACGACATCCGCATCGAGGCCGCGCTCGCGAAGCTCTACGCGTCGGAGCTCGGCTGGACCGCCGTCGACGAGATGGTCCAGATCCGCGGCGGCCGCGCCTACGAGACCGCCGAGTCGCTCGCCCGACGCGGCGAGAAGCCGGTGCCGGCCGAGCAGGTGCTGCGCGACATGCGCATCAACCGCATCTTCGAGGGCTCGACGGAGATCATGCACCTGCTGATCGCCCGTGAGGCCGTCGACCAGCACCTGCAGGTGGCGGGCGATGTGGTGTCCGGCGACGCCGGCCCGGCCGACAGGGCGAGGGCCGCCGCGAGGGCCGCCGCGTTCTACGCCGCGTGGTTCCCGACGCTGGCGACGGGCGCCGGGCAGCGTCCGGGCTCCTTCTCCGAGTTCGGCGACCTGGCCCGGCACCTGCGCTACGTCGAGCGCCACTCACGCAAGCTGGCGCGGTCGACCTTCTACGCGATGGGCCGCTACCGGGCGCGCCTGGAGCAGAAGGGCCACCTGCTCGGCCGGATCGTCGACATCGGCGCCGAGCTCTACGCCATGGCGTGCGCGTGCGTCTACGCGGACACCATCGCGCGCGGGGACCCCGCACGCAGGCAGCAGGCCGTGGAGCTGGCCGACCTGTTCTGCGGCCAGGCCCGGCGTCGGGCCGACCGGCTGTTCACCGAGCTGTGGGCCAACGACGACGCGGCGCAGTACGAGGTGGCCCAGCGGGTGCTGAGCGGCCGCTACGGGTGGTTCGAGCAGGACGTCCTCGACCCCGCGGGCGATGGCCCGATGATGCCGCTGCGCGCGCAGCCGGCCGCCGAGCGGCTCGAGGACGTGCGGGTCGACAGTGCGCCGGAGGCGGCGGCGACCACGGCCGCCCGGGAGCGGAGTCTCACGTCCGAGCGGTGAGGACGACGACCCGTCGAGTGGTGGCCTGCAGGGAGGTCTGCTTTCATGTCGGTCCTGTAGCGGAAAGGCCCCGACCCCGGGGTCTTGGCCCAGCCAGGAGCCGCCGTGGCGCTCAGAGTGGCCGTCCTCCCCACCGGTGGGACCATCGCGACCCGCACGGACGGGTCCGGGACGGCTGCGGCGCGGGCCGGCCGCCGGGAACCGCTCGATGACCTCCCTGTGCCTGCCGGCGTCGCCGTCGACGCGGAGGACGGCGCCCGGGTCCGCAGCCACGCGACGGCCCCTCCCGCCACTCGTCGTCCGCGTCCACGACGGCCACGCCGTGCGGGCCGCCTCCACCGAGTCCCTGGACCCGACGGCTCGGCCACCTGACCGACCCCCGGTCGCCAGGACCGGGGGCTGACGCCCACTCCGATGGAGGAGGTACCCCAGTGCCGAAGGAAGTCCTGTGTGCGTTCGGGGTCGATGTCGACGCGGTGGCCGGGTGGCTGGGGTCCTACGGGGGAGAGGACTCCCCGGACGACATCTCCCGCGGCCTGTTCGCCGGGGAGGTCGGGGTGCCCCGCCTGCTGGCGCTCTTCGACCGGTACGACCTGCGGACCTCGTGGTTCGTACCCGGGCACTCCATCGAGACGTTCCCGGACCAGTTCCGGCAGATCGTCGACGGCGGTCACGAGGTCGGGGTGCACGGGTACAGCCACGAGAACCCGATCGCGATGAGCCGCCAGCAGGAGTCCGCCGTGCTCGACCGCTGCATCGAGCTCATCGAGAAGATGGCGGACCGCCGTCCCACGGGATACGTGGCCCCGTGGTGGGAGTTCTCGCCCGTGACCAACGAACTGCTGCTCGAGCGGGGCATCAAGTACGACCACTCGCTGATGCACGACGACTTCACGCCGTACCGGGTCCGGGTCGGCGACAGCTGGACGAAGATCGACTACTCGAAGTCGGCCGAGGAGTGGATGAAGCCGCTGGTCCGCGGCCAGGAGACCGACCTCATCGAGATCCCGGCGAACTGGTACCTCGACGACCTCCCGCCGATGATGTTCGTCAAGACCAGCCCCAACAGCCACGGGTTCGTGAACCCCCGCCACCTCGAGGAGATGTGGCGCGACCAGTTCGACTGGGTGTACCGCGAGATGGACTACGCGGCCTTCACCCTCACCGTCCACCCGGACGTCTCGGGGCGCCCGCAGGTGCTGCTCATGCTCGAGCGGCTGATCGAGCACATCAACGGCCACGAGGGGATCCGCTGGGCCACGTTCGACGAGATCGCCGACGACTACGCGGCGCGCTTCCCGCGGGACGGAGGCGCACGGTGACCGGGCCGGAGCGGCCACCGGTGGGCCGCCGGGAGCACGGGCGTCACCACGACGAGGACGTCTCGCCGACGCGGCACTTCGAGGAGATGTCCCCGGTCGGGCACTACGCCGAGAACGAGCTCGTCGAGGCCCCGCAGCTGGTCCGCCGCCGGTTCCCGACGTTCACCCGGCGTGAGACCAACGTGGCGATGGGCCTGGCCCTGGCCGCCTGGACGGTCGCGGTCTTCGACTACGGGTTGTTCGGCACGCTGCTGCCGGCGATGCAGCAGGACTTCGGCTGGACCGCCGAGTGGGCGTACTTCGTGAACACCCTCATCGCCGTCGGTACGGCCATCGTGGCCTTCGGCGTCGGGCCCGTCATCGACCGCCTGGGACGGCGGCGCGGGATGATGACCACCATCGGCGGCACGGCCGTCGCCTCCGCGCTGACGTCCGTCATCCCGGCCGGTGCCGGGGCGCTGACGTCGGGGTCGGCCGTCGTCGTGCGCTCCCTGGGCGGCCTGGGCTTCTCCGAGCAGTCGGTGAACGCCACCTACCTCAACGAGGTCTTTTCCCTGACCGAGGACGAGCGGAAGAAGCGGAACCGCGGGTTCTGGTACGGCATCGTCCAGGGCGGCTGGCCGCTCGGCTTCCTCATCTCCAGCGCGTTGTCGCTGCTGCTGCTCGACGTCATCGGGTGGCGCGGCATGTACCTGGTGGCGTGCGTCCCCGCGATCATCCTGGTCGTCGTCATCGGCCGGAAGCTGCGGGAGAGCCCGCAGTTCGAGCTGCACCAGCAGATGAACCGGCTCAAGGCGGAGGGCAGAGGTGCCGAGGCCGAGCAGCTCGCCGCCGAGTACGGCGTCGAGCACGTCACCGACGCGCCGATCGCGCGGATCTTCGCCCCCGGCCTCCGGCGCAACACCGTCGTGCTGTCGCTGGCGTGGATCATCAACTTCTTCGGCATCAACATCTTCAGCGTCCTGGGCAGCTCCGTGCTGGCCAACGCCAAGGGCGTGCAGCTGAGCACGGCGTTCTGGATGCTGGTGATCATCAACCTCGGGGCGTACTTCGGGTACGTCTTCCACGGCTGGCTCGGTGACCGGATCGGGCGCAAGAACACGATCGTCATCGGCTGGCTGATCTCCGGGGTCGCCTTCGCCGTGATGCTGGGCGTCCAGAACACCGCACTGATCGTGCTGACGTACGCGATCGGGCTGTTCTTCCTCGTCGGCCCGTACGCGGCCATCCTCTTCTACATGGGGGAGTGCTACCCCACGGACTGCCGCGGCACCGGCACGGTGATCATCGGGGCGATGAGCCAGCCGGGCACCATCATCGGCGGGTTCCTGTTCACCGCGGCGGCCGCGGCATGGGGCACCGGCGCGGCGGCGCTGTGGGTCGGCGCGCTCGGGACGTTCCTGTCCGGGCTGCTCATGCTGCTCGCCAAGCCCGTCGCGCAGCTGGAGCACTGAGCCGTGACCGCGGACCAGGCAGACGGCGCCCGCCCGGTCGCCGTGGTGACCGGAGCCGCCAGCGGCATCGGGCGCGCCACGGCGGTCGGCTACGCCGGCGACGGCGCAGCCGTCGTCATCGGGACGTTCCCGGGGGATCCGCACGATCCCGGCGAGACCCTCCGCCAGGTGGAGGCCGCCGGAGGGGACGGGCTGGTCGTGGAGGTGGACGTCCGGGACAGCGCGCAGGTCGACCAGCTCGCCGGACGGGCCCTGGACGAGTTCGGCCGGATCGACTTCGTGGTCGCCAACGCCGGCGTGCTGCGGCGGGCGCCACTGGCCGATCTCACCGACGCCGCCTGGGACGACATGCTGGCGGTCGACCTGACCGGCGTGCTGCGGACCTTCCGGTCCTGCGGGGCGGCGCTGGGGGAGGGGGCGGCCATGGTGGCCGTCTCCTCGATCGCCGGCGGGGTCTACGGCTGGGAGGACCACGCCCACTACGCGGCCGCCAAGGCCGGCGTCCTGGGGCTGTGCCGGTCCCTCGCGGTCGAGCTGGCGCCTCGGGGCGTGCGGGTCAACGCCGTGATCCCCGGGTTGATCGAGACCCCGCAGTCCTCCGACCCGGTCAACTCGCTCGGGCCGGAGGGGCTGGAGCGCGCCGGGGCGGACATCCCGTGGGGCCGGGTCGGGCGGCCGGAGGAGGTGGCCGACGTCATCCGCTTCCTCACGTCGCCGGCTGCGCGGTACGTGACCGGGCAGGCGATCGTCGTCGACGGTGGCCTGACCGTGAAGATGCGGGCATGACCGGCGTGCTGCACGGCCGGCGGGCCCTCGTCACCGGCGGCGCCAGCGGGATCGGCCGCGCCATCGCCGAGGCGTTCCTCGCGGAGGGCGCCCGGGTGGTCCTCCTCGACCGCGACGAGACCCTGGCAGCGCGGACGGCCCAGGACGTCGGCGCCGCCGGCGCGGTCGCGGCCGACGTCGCCGACGAGGCCCAGGTGCGGCAGGCGGTGAGCGACGCGGAGCAGACGGTCGGCGACATCGACGTCCTGGTCAACGCCGCGGGCATCCTCACCCAGGCCCCGCTGGTCGAGATGTCCCTCGCGCAGTGGCAGCAGACGATCGACGTGGACCTGACCGGCGTCTTCCTGATGTGCCGGCACGTCGTGCCCGGGATGGTGCACCGAGGAGCCGGCCGGGTGGTCAACATCGCCTCACAGCTGGCGATCAAGGGCGGCGAGTCCCTCACGCACTACAGCGCCGCCAAGGCCGGGGTCATCGGTCTGACCAAGGCCCTGGCCCTGGAGGTGTCCCGGGCCGGGGTGCTGGTCAACGCCATCGCTCCCGGCCCGATCGAGACGCCGCTGGTCGAGGGCATCTCCGAGGACTGGAAGACGGCGAAGCGCGCGGAGCTGCCGCTCGGCCGCTTCGGCCGCCCGGAGGAGGTCGCTCCCACCGCGGTGCTCCTGGCCAGCTCCCCCGGCGGGGACCTGTACGTGGGGCAGACGCTCGGGCCCAACTCCGGCGACGTCATGCCCTAGCCGCGTCGTCCGGCGTGGCCCAGCGACCAGAGAGGAGGACGGGAGATGACCGTCAGCATCAACTCCGACATCGGTGAGTCGTTCGGCATCCACTCCTTCGGCAACGACGAGCGCCTGCTGCCGCTGATCGACACCGCCAACGTCGCCTGCGGCTTCCACGCCGGCGACCCCGTCGGCATCCACGAGGTCGTCGCGAGAGCGGGAGCGGCCGGGGTCTCCGTCGGGGCGCACCCCGGGCTCCCGGACCCGGTCGGGTTCGGACGCCGGGAGATGAAGCTGTTCCCCGAGGAGGTCCGGGACATCGTCCTGTACCAGGTGGGCGCGCTGTCGGGGTTCCTCGCCGCCGAGGGGCTGCCGCTGGACCACATCAAGCCGCACGGCTCGCTCTACGGCATGCTGGCCCGCGACGAGGAGCTCATGGACGCCGTGTGCGACGTCGCGGTCCAGTACGGCGTGCCGGTCTACGGGATGGCCGGGACCGCGCACGAGGCGGTCGCCGGGCGCCGTGGCGTGGAGTTCGTCTCCGAGTTCTACGTGGACCTGGGGTACCGCGCCGACGGGTCCCTGATCATCCTGCGCCGGCCGTCGGCGACGCCGCCGGAGGTCGCCGCCGCGCGGGCCCGCCTGGCCCTGTCGGAGGGGGTCGCCGAGGCCGACACCGGCGAGCGCGTCCCCGTCCGCGTCGAGAGCATCTGCGTGCACTCCGACACCCCGAACGCCGTGGACGTCGCCACCGCGGTGCGCCGAGAGCTCGACGGCACGACCAGTGATCCCCTCCCCAGTGAAAGGGCCCGATGATGGCCGAACACACGGTCCTGTCCCCCCTGCCCGGCATCTTCTACCGCAGCCCGGCACCGACCGAGCCCCCGTTCGTGGAGATCGGGGCCGCGGTCACCGCGGACCAGACGATCGGGCTGGTCGAGATCATGAAGCAGTTCGCCGAGGTCAAGGCGGGGGTGGACGGGAGCCTCACCGGCTTCACCGTGGAGAACCAGGCGACGGTGGGCCCCGGGGACCCGATCGCCACCATCGACGCGGGCTGACCGGTGCGCAAGCTCCTCGTCGCCAACCGCGGCGAGATCGCCATCCGGGTCGTCCGGGCCGCCCGGGAACTGGGCATCCCCACCGTCGCGGTCTGCAGCGAGCCCGACGTGGAGGCGCTGCACGCCCGCGCCGCGGACGAGCAGGTGGTGATCGGGCCGGCGTCGGCGGCGCGCAGCTACCTGGACGTCGACGCCGTCCTGGGCGCAGCTGCGGAGGTGGGCGCGGACGCCGTCCACCCGGGGTACGGCTTCCTCTCCGAGCGGGCCGACTTCGCCGAGCGCCTGGAGAAGGCCGGGATCACCTTCGTCGGGCCGTCGGCCGAGGCGATCCGCCTGATGGGGGACAAGGCGCTGGCCCGCTCCACGGCCGCCTCCGCCGGGGTCCCGACCGTGCCCGGCTCCGACGGTTCGGTCGCGGGCGTGCCGGAGGCCCTCGACGTCGCGGCCGAGATCGGCTACCCGGTCGCGGTCAAGGCGGCCGCCGGTGGAGGCGGCCGGGGGATCCGCATCGTGGGGACGCCGGAGGAGCTCCGGTCGGCGGTCCCGACGGCCCAGGCCGAGGCCACCGCGGCGTTCGGGCACGGCGAGGTCTACCTCGAGCGGTTCGTCGAGCACGCGCACCACGTGGAGGTGCAGGTCTTCGGGGACGGCTCCCGGTTCCTGCACCTGGGGGAGCGCGAGTGCTCGCTGCAGCGCCGCAGGCAGAAGATCCTCGAGGAGGCCCCCTCACCGAGCATCACCCCGCAGGTGCGGGAGGCGATGACCGCCGCGGCGGTCCGGCTCGCTGCCGAGGTCTCCTACCGCGGCGCCGGCACGGTCGAGTTCCTCTACGACCCGGACCACTCCGACTTCTTCTTCATCGAGATGAACACCCGCATCCAGGTCGAGCACCCGATCACCGAGATGGTCACCGGCCGCGACCTGGTGCGCGAGCAGCTGAGCGTCGCGGCCGGGAACCCGCTGTCCTTCAGCCAGGAGGACGTGGAGGTCCGCGGGCACTCGATCGAGCTGCGACTGAACGCCGAGGACCCCGCGATGCAGTTCCTGCCCAGTCCGGGACCGCTCGAGGTGATGCGGATGCCGGCGGGCCCGTTCGTGCGCATCGACTCCGGATACGAGCAGGGCACCTCGGTCAGCCCCTACTACGACTCGCTGCTGGCCAAGGTCGTCGTCTGGGACGAGGACCGTCCGCGGGCGCTCGCGCGCGCCCGCCGGGCGCTCGACGAGGTGCACATCGTCGGGGTGCGGACGACCGCACCGTTCCTGCGCGAGGTCCTCGACCTGCCGGAGGTGGTCGAGGGCCGCTACCACTCCACCTTCCTGGAGGCCTGGATGGCCGACGGCGCCACGATCCGGGGGACGGCATGAGCACCTCGACCGACGCGTCCGGCACCTCGACGGCGAGCCGCTACTCGTGGGGCGGCGACGAGCACCTCGTCGTCCAGGTGTCCGAGGAGATGAGCCTGGAGGCCAACTCCACCGTGATGGCGGTGACCGACCTCCTGCGGCAGCGCCACCTCGACGGGGTCGTGGACATCTGCCCGGCGAACGCCTCGTTCCTCATCCGGTTCGATCCCGACGTCCTCGCTCCGGCCGATCTGGAGGCCGCGGTCCGCGGGGCGGAGGCGGAGGTGGCGCACGCCCCGTCCCTCACCCTGGAGACGCGGGTCGTGGAGGTGCCGGTCTGGTACGCCGACCCCTACACCACCGAGACCGGTGCGCGGTTCCGCGACCGGCACCAGCGGCCCGAGGGCACCGACCTCGAGTTCGCCGCGGCGGAGAACGGGCTGTCCTCGGTGCAGGAGTTCATCGACCGGCACTCGGGCGCCCCGTGGATCACCTCGATGGTGGGGTTCGTCGCCGGCCTGCCGTTCCTGTTCCAGATGGTGTCGCGGGAACGGCAGCTGGAGGTGCCGAAGTACCTCCGGCCCCGCACGGACACCCCACCGCTCACCGTGGGGCACGGCGGGTGCTTCGCCTGCATCTACTCCGTCCGCGGGGCCGGGGGCTACCAGATGTTCGGCGTCACGCCGGGGCCCATCTTCGATCCCGCCCAGACGCTGCCGGACTTCGCCGACTTCATGGTGTTCTTCCGTCCCGGCGACATCGTGAAGTTCCGGCCGATCGACGAGGACGAGTACCACCGGATCCGCGACGAGGTGTCGGCCGGCCGCTTCCGGTTCCGCCAGAAGCCCTTCCGCTTCAGCCTCGACGAGTTCCACGCGGACCCCGACGCCTACAACCGCACGGTCCTGGAGGTCCTCGATGGCGATTGAGATCGTGGCGCCCGGGTTGGGCTGCACCGTGCAGGACCAGGGTCGTCTCGGCCACTACGACGTCGGGATCCCGCCGTCCGGAGCCCTCGACCTGTTCTCCGCCCTCGCCGCCAACCTCCTCGTCGGCAACGGCGACGACGCGGGCGTCCTGGAGGCGGCGTACCTGGGGCCGCAACTGCGCTTCACGGCCCCCGCGGTCGTCGCCGTCACCGGCGCCACCCTGCCGGTCACGGTCGGCGGGCAGCCCGTGCCCCAGTGGGAGTCCTTCGACGTCGCGGCCGGTGACGTCCTGGAGTTCGGGATCCTGCAGCAGGGCGCGCGGATCTACATCGCCGTCGCCGGTGGCATCGACGTGCCCGCGGTCCTCGGCAGCCGGTCGACCTACGCGCTGGGCGGCTTCGGTGGCTTCGCCGGACGCCCGGTGCAGGCGGGGGACGTGCTCCAGGTGGGGGCGGGATCCGGTCGCGCCGGTCAGCGGGTCCCCGAGCACCTGCGTCCCGCGCTGGCCCGGGACCAGGAGCTGCGCACGGTGCTGGGCCTGTACGACCACCGGCTGACCGAGCGGGGCCTGGCCACGCTCCTGGAGACGACCTGGACGCTGACGCCGGTGGCCGACCGCATCGGCTTCCGGTACAGCGGCGGCGAGCTCGAGTGGAGACCGCGGGAACAGCCCTTCGGCGCCGGATCGGACCCGTCCAACATCGTGGACGCCGGGTACCCGCTGGGTTCCATCCAGGTACCGGGCGGCGTGGAACCGATCATCCTGCACCGCGACGCCGTCTCGGGCGGCGGGTACGCGATGGTCGGCACGGTGGTCAGCGCCGACCTCGACACGGTCGCCCAGTCGTCCCCCGGGACCCGGACCCGGTTCCGTCCGGTGTCGCTCGCCGAGGCGCTAGAAGCGCGCGCCGACCGCCGTCGGCGGGTGGAGGAGCTCCGGGCCACCCTGGGGTGAGCGGACGGCGGGTCGCGTCCCAGCACACCGCCGCGGCGGCGTGCGGTCGGTGCCGACTCCGAGAGGTGGCCGGTCGCCGCACCGCGGGCCGCGACGACACCGGGATCGGCCGGCTCACTGTCAGACGGTCGCGGCGAGGCTGTCGGTGTAGCCGTCGTAGGGCAGTGTGGCGGTGGCCACCGTCCGACCGTCCACGACCCGGTTGATCCGGAAGGCGGCGATGTCGGCCTTGTGCACCACCTGGTCGCCGGCGGCCGTGCACACCTCGTTGAAGACCACCGACGACACGTCGCCGGCCCGCACGCAGCCG
>DASQXT010000481.1:0-3489 GCA_035639575.1 Geodermatophilus sp. | reverse complement strand
CGGCCAGCCAGCGCTCGTCGGTCGCCAGCACCTCCTCGACGAGGGCGAACTCCTCGTCGAGCACCGGCAGCTGTCCGTCGGTGGCGGCGTCCAGCGCCCGGTCGGAGACGATCGCCCGCTCGGTCACGGAGACGACGACGTCGTGGGCGTCCGGCCGCTCGACGTCGTGCAGGAGCGCCCGCACCCGTCGGTCGGGGACGACGCCGGCGGACAGCGCCGCCTTGTCCGGTTCCTCGAGGCCGACGTAGACGAAGCGGGTGGACTCGACGACCAGGCCGGCCGTCGAGAGCACCTCGCGGACGGTGCAGACCTCGTCCGCGGTCAGCTGCTCGAGGGGGTGGGTGGCGGTCGGCGCCGTGGCGAGTGCGGCCATGGGGACTCCCTGTTTTGGTTCTACGGGTGTAGAAAGAAGGCGTGAGCCACGTTACAGCTGATGTCTCCATACGTGAAGAGGTCGTGCCAAAGTCGAACAGATGGCGCGCGACCGGGGTCCTCCGCTGGGGTGCGGTCCTGGTCGCGGTGACCTCTGCCGCCTGTCACGTGCTGGCCCTCGCCTCGGGCCCGACGCCGTCGTCCGTGCACGTCGTCGTCCTGCTGGCGATGGGGATGGGCTGCCTGCCGTGCGCCATGCACCTGGCGCTGCTGCCCCGGCGGCGGGCGTGGGCGCAGATGGCCGTCGTCTCGGCCGTCATGCTCGTGGGGCACCCGGTGCTGTCCGCGGCCTCGGGCGCGGCCCACCACGCCCCGGCGGTGTCGGCCGGTGGTGGGGTGCTCGACGCGGCGCTCGTCGTCGGCCCCGTCGTGGGACTGGTCCTGGCCGTCGCCGGCCTGGTCGGAGGACGGACCCCGGCGGTGGCTCCTGCCCGTCTGCGGTCGCCTCGTCAGCCGTGCGCGCGGACGTGCTCGGCGACCAGCTCGGCGACCCGCCCGGGCGCCAGCTCGGGGATGAAGTGGGGAACGCCCTCGAGCACCTCGAGCCGGTAGGGGGCGTCGACGAACCGCCGGGTCTGCTCGGTGGCGGCGCGGCCGAGGGCGACGTCGCGGGTGCTCCACAGGTGCAGCGTGGGCACGCGCACCGTGCCCACCGGGTCGCCGGCATCGAGGGGCAGGGCGCGGTACCAGGCCAGGGCCGCGGTGAGCGCACCCGGTTCCTGCATGCGCCGCACGTAGTGGGCGGACAGCTCGGGAGGCACGCCACCCGCCTGCAGCATCCGGCGCAGCCCGGCGCCGTCCCCGGCCAGGAGCAGCCGCTCGGGCAGCACCGGCAGCTGGAACAGCCCCATGTACCACGAGCGCAGTGCCTGGTCGCTGGTGACGAAGGCGCGGGTCATCGCCGCCGGGTGCGGCACCGACAGCGCGCTCAGCGTGCGCACCCGCTCGGGGTGCCAGGCCGCCAGCGCCCACGCGACGATGCCGCCCCAGTCGTGTCCGACGACGTGCGCGCTGCCGAGCCCGGCGGCGTCGAGCAGCGCCAGGACGTCGGCGGTCAGCTCCCGCAGCCGGTAGGCCCCGCGGCCGGACGGACGGGCGCCGGGGGAGTAGCCGCGCTGGTCGGGGGCGAGGGTGCGCAGGCCGGCGAGGTGCAGCTGGTCGGCGACGGCGCTGAAGGCGGTGGCGTCCTGCGGGAAACCGTGCAGCAGGACGACGGGGGCGCCGTCCGCGGGGCCGCCGTCCCGGACGTCGAAGACCAGACCGTCGCGCGTGAAGCTGTCCACCCGCAGACCGTGCCCGCCGGGCCGCGCCCGCGCCAGTCGGTCCCGGGACGGTGGGATCGAGGCGGGGCGGCACCGTGGTGATCAGCTGGGACCACCACGTCGGGTCCTGACTCACGACCAGGGGTGAGCCAGGACCCCACACGACCAGCTCAGCTGATCATCGCGGGGACGGCTCCTGGCCGCGGTCGGAGTCCGGTAGGACGACAATGGACAGGGTGACGGCACCCGAGGAGCTCATCGTCCTGCTCGACGACGAGGGGACGGCGATCGGCACGATGCCCAAGCCGCTGGTGCACCACGGGGAGACACCGCTGCACCGGGCCTTCTCGGCGTACCTCTTCGACGACGCCGGCCGGCTGCTGGTCACCCGCCGCGCCGAGGGGAAGCAGACCTTCCCGGGCATGTGGACCAACACCGTCTGCGGGCACCCCGGCCCGGGCGAGGACGACGCGGCCGCGATCGCCCGTCGCGCCGCCTTCGAGCTGGGCCTGCAGGTCGACCGACTGCGCCCGGCGCTGCCCGGCTACCGCTACCGCGCGGAGTTCCGCGGCGTCGTGGAGAACGAGATCTGCCCGGTCTACCTCGGCGGCTTCGCCGGCACCCCGGCGCCGGACCCGGCCGAGGTCGGCGAGTGGGAGCTGCTGGACTGGGCGACCTTCCGGGAACGCCAGGAGTCCGGGGACGGCCACGCCTGGTCGCCGTGGTGCCGCGAGCAGGCCCGCCTCATCGAGGAGGCGGGCCTGGTCCCGGTCGGCTGACCCGGCCGCGTCAGAGCACCGAGAAGCCCGCGGGGAGGCCCGACCGGCCGGTGAGGGCGAGGAGGAGCGGGCCGGCGAGGCCGTCGGAGACGACGAGGTCGGTGACCAGCCGCAGGGCCTGCGCCGCGGCCGTCGCCGGGACGTCGAGCGGCACCTCCAGCGCGGTGGCGAGGTCCGCGGTGTGGACCGCGAGCTCGAACGTGCGCGTGGGCAGGTAGGCCGCCAGCCGCATGCCGCCCCCGATCGTCGTCAGCAGCTCGGTGCCGTCGCGCGCCTCGACGAGCCGCAGCACGCGGGCGGCGATCCCCGCCACGGCGGCTGCCGGATCGTCGCCCAGGGCCGCCCCGGCGTCCCGTCCGCGCGCCGCGACAGCCGGGTCGGCGGCCACCGCCCGCGTCGCCCGGACGTAGTCGCCGGCCGAGGCGAGCTCGACGGTCGTCGCGGGACGGGCGAGGTAGGTCTCGACCGTCAGGAGCGAGCGGCTGGTGTGGCCCACGAGGGCGCGGACGTCCCATTCGCCCAGGGCGGGCCGGGACCACCGGTCGCCGACGAGGGCGGCCGTCCGGACGAACCACTGCGCGGCATCGGCGAACGCCCGCCGCGAGTCCTCCCACGCGACGTCCATGCGGGCGACGCTAGCCCGGATGCGGCCGGGCGCGGGCAGGTCAGGACGGCGGGTGCGGTGCGCACCACGAGCTGCCGAGCACCGCGGGTCACCGACGGGGCGCGGACGGTACCGGCCACCCGGGGGGCTCGTGTCGCTGCGCGGACGCGCCCGATGCGCTCCCTAGCGTCCGCCCCATGGAGCGCCGTCGGTTCCTCCTCTTCCTCGCCGCCGGGCTGGCGGGCACGGCCGTGGGCCAGGGCACGGTCGGCCTGGTCGATCCCACGCGGGCGCCGGTGGGCACCGCCGCGGCCGCCGAGCCGGTCGCCCCGGTGGCGCTGCCCGCCGTGCTGCCCGCGCCGACCGGCCTCGTCGACCACCTGCCCGGGGACGGCACGTCGCTCGCGCTGAC
>DASQXT010000480.1:0-38501 GCA_035639575.1 Geodermatophilus sp. | reverse complement strand
CGTGATCGGCCTCGGCATGGGCTTCACCGCGGCCCCGACGCTCATCGCCGCCCAGTCGGCGGTGCAGTGGCAGGAGCGCGGCGTGGTCACCGGCCTGAACATGTTCTTCCGCTCCGCGGGCAGCGCCGTCGGGGTCGCCGTGTTCGGCGCGGTGGTCAACGCGACCCTCGGTGCGTCGGGGGCGGAGGGCGGCCGGGTGGCGCCGCAGGCGCTCACCACCGCGGTGCACCACGTCTTCCTGGGGACGACAGTGCTGGCCGCGGCGATGCTGGCCGCGGTGCTGTTCATGCCCCGCGACCGCGGCCGGGCGCAGACGCCCGCGCAGGGGGCCACCGAGGTCGCCGCCGGCTGACCGGGGTCCTCACGGGCGTCAAGGCGTTCAAGCGCCGTCGCATGGCGCCCCGGCAGGTCCACCGCGAGAAGTTCACGCCGGCGGATGCACTCGGCACCGGAGCTGCAGGAGCCTGATCCGCACGCGGACCGCGGCCGGGGTCGGTGGTCGTCAGGGGAGGGCCGGGGCGGCGTTGGCGACGACCTCCTGGTTGACCGCCCGGACCTGCTCGGGCTCCATCTTCTCCACCCGCCGGTCGTAGGTGAACAGGCCGTTGACCTCGTGCTCGACGTCGGTGGTCTGCGTGTAGACCGCGCCGCTGATGGCGTGCTCCTGAGCGATCGGGATGAGCGCGCGCTGGTTCTCCACGTACAGCCGGGTGAGCTCCGTCGCGTCCTGCGCCATCTGGTACCCGTGGCCGTCCTCGAACCACATGTGGCCGGGCACCTCGAGCCCGAAGCCACCGTGCTCACCGTCGATCGCCACGCGGGAGTCGTCGGCCGTGGGCTGCGCCGGACCGGTGTAGGCGTGCCAGTCGATGACGTCGCCGCGGCCGCTGTCGCCGAGGGAGGCGCAGCAGTTCACCCCGCTGTTCGCGTCGACGAGCCGGGTGGGGTCCTGGGCCGCGATCGAGTCGGCGATCCGCCCGGTGGCCTGCCTGCTCCACTCCCCCCAGCCCTCGTTGAACAGGACCCACCCGATCACCGAGGTCCAGCCGTCCTGCTGGTCGACGACCTCGTGCAGCTGGCGCTCGAACTCGGCCTGGGCGTCCGGCGGTGGGGTCCCGTCGGTCCGCATGGAGGGCATGTCCTGCCAGACCAGCAGGCCGAGCGTGTCCGCGGCGTAGTACCAGCGGTCCGGCTCGACCTTGAGGTGCTTGCGGATGGTGTTGAACCCCAGGCGCTTGGTCTCGGCCACGTCGAACCGCAGCGCCTCGTCGGTCGGTGCGGTGTAGATGCCGTCCGGCCAGTAGCCCTGGTCCAGCGTCGACATCAGGAACAGGGCCTCGTGGTTGAGGGTGATGCGGAGGCGGCCGTCCGCGCCGAGGGCCGTCCCGATCTCCCGCATGCCGACGTAGGACCCGACCCGGTCGACCTCCTGCTCGCCGTCCAGCACGGTGACGTCCAGGTCGTAGAGGAACGGGTCATCGGGTGACCACAGCCGGGCGTCCGGGACCTGCACCCGCAGAGGCTGACCGGCCGCCCCCTCCGCGGTGGCGACCGCCTGGGCGCCGTCCCGGACCACGGCACGGACCGTGAGGCCGGAGGGGTCCCCGCCGGTGTCCACGGTCAGCGCGAGGGTGCCCGTGTCGACGTCCGTGGTCGTGTCGAGGTCCGACACGTACCCGCGCTCGGGGACCGGTTCCATCCACACCGTCTGCCAGATGCCGGAGGACGCGGTGTAGAAGATCCCGCGGTCGGGCACGTTGCGCTGCTTGCCGACGGGCTGCCACGTCGCGTCCGTGCGGTCCTCGACCCCGACGACGACCTCCTGGGGGCCGGAGGGCGTCAGGGCGTCGGTGACGTCGGCGGAGAACCTGGTGTAGCCGCCGGCGTGCCGGGCGACCTCGGTGCCGTTCACCCACACGGTGGCCGTGTGGTCGACAGCGCCGAAGTTGAGGCGCAGCCGCTGACCCTGTCCGACCTGCCAGGACTCCGGGACCGTGAACGTCCGGCGGTAGAACATGTGGTCCTCGTGCCGCTCGATACCGGACAGCGCCGACTCGATCGGGTACGGGACCAGGACCTCCTCGGCGAGGTCCTCACCGAACGGCGGCGCCTCCCCCGCCGCGGCCCCGGCGAACTGCCACACCCCGTTGAGGTTCTCCCAGCGGTCCCGCGTCAGCTGCGGCCGCGGGTACTCCGGCAGCGCGTTGTCCGGCGAGACCTGGTCGGTCCACGGCGTCGTCAGCCGCAGCGGGCCGGGCTGCCAGTCGTCGTCGCCCGACGGCTTCGCCGCCGCGGTGAGCAGGAAGGCCAACCCGAGCATGACCCCCGAGGTGAGCAGTGCGGTGGCGCTCCGCCGGGATGGCCTGGCGATGGTCATGGCTCTCGCGATGGTCATGGTTCCCCCTGTGGTCCTCGTGGACCGACGTCTCCGACGCCCGGGAGGCCGGTGGCCCGGGGCCGCTGCGGAGACCTGAGAGTCTGGCCCCCTCCGGGCACCCGGACCACCGGAGGCGCCGGACAAGAGCTGGCACCATCGCGTCATGAGCCACGGTCACGCTGTCCAGGAGGAGCTCCGCGAGCCGGCGCGCGCGCTGCGCCGCGCCATCCCCGAGGTCTATGCCGGCTACCGCCAGATGCACACCGCCGCGTACGCCGCGGGTGCCCTGGACCAGAAGACCAAGGAGTTGATCGCGCTCGCCATCGCGGTGAGCGAGGAGTGCGACGGCTGCATCGCGTCGCACGCGCGTGGCGCCGTCCGCACCGGCGCGACGGAGGCGGAGGTCGCCGAGGCGCTGGGCGTCGCCATCGCGATGACCGGCGGACCGGGCACGGTGTACGGCCCGCGCGCGTTCGCGGCCTTCCGCGAGTTCGCGGAGGACGTCGACCCCCGGCGCGAGTGACCCACGGGCGGCGGCCGCGATCAGAGACCGACGGTCTGGGCCCCGTCGACGACGAGGGCGTGGCCGACGGTGAACCAGCTCACCCTGACCATCTACACCGCCGAACCCGGGTCGCCGTCCGAGGACGCCCTCAAGCTCCTGGCCAGCTGGGCCGCCACCGACGCCGCCGTCCGGACCGCGGGCGAGCGCACCGGCTGAGGGTGCCCACCAGGGGTCCGCGGCCGGTCCGCCGGACGTTCGTAGCCTGTCCCGGAGAGGACGACGGCGACGGACGGCGCCGTGCCCCGTCGCCAGGAGGATCGGATGCCGGCACCCCTGCCCCCGCTGCCCACGATGATCGTCGGCAGCCTGCCCCAGCCCGACTGGCTCATCGACCGGGAGCGGCTGGGTCACCAGTTCCCCCCGCGGGTCCGGGCGCGGGAGCTCTGGCGCATCCCGCCGCAGTTCCTGCAGGAGGCCCAGGACGACGCCACCCTGGCGGCCGTGCGCGCCCAGGAGGAGGCCGGGCTGGACGTCGTGACCGACGGGGAGATCCGGCGGGAGTCCTACTCCAACCACTTCGCGACGGCGCTCGGCGGCCTGGACCTCGAGCACCCGGGGACGGTCCGCAACCGCTCGGGGATCGAGATCCCGGTGCCGCGGGTGGTCGGCGCGATCCACCGGCCGGCACCGGTCCAGGTGGACGACGTCCGGTTCCTCCGCGCCCACACCGACCGCACGGTCAAGATCACGGTGCCCGGTCCGTTCACGATGGCGCAGCAGACGCAGGACCAGCACTACCGCGACGACCGGGCCCTGGCCCTGGCGTACGCCGACGTCGTCCGCGAGGAGATCGCCGACCTGTTCGCCGCCGGCGCCGACATCGTCCAGGTGGACGAGCCGTGGCTGCAGGCGCGCCCCGAGGTGGCCCGCCGGTACGGCGCCGAGGCGGTGACCCGGGCGGTGGCCGACGCCGCGGGTCCCGTGCACGTGCACCTGTGCTTCGGCTACGCGGCGATGGTCTCGCAGCGCCCGGCGGGCTACTCGTTCCTGCCCGAGCTGGCCGACACACCGGCGGACACCATCTCGGTCGAGACGGCGCAGTCGCGGCTGGACCCGGTGACCCTGCGCCCCCTGCGGGGCAAGGGCATCGCGCTCGGCGTCCTCGACCTCTCGACGCCCGAGGTCGAGACGCCGGAGACGGTCGCCGACCGGGTGCGGCGGGCGCTCGACCACGTCGACGTGGACCGGCTGGTGCTCTCCAGCGACTGCGGGCTGAAGTACCTCCCGCGGGCGTCGGCCGCCGGGAAGATGCGGGTCCTCGCCGAGGCGGCCGCGTCGCTGCGGGCCGAGGTCTGACGGGGCCGTCGCCGTCCGCGTCCCGGCAGCCCCCGGGGACCTCCGTGGGCGCTCACCGAGCGGGCAGCGGGAGCCGCAGCACGATCTCGCCGTCGTCGAGCTCGCCGGTGGGCTGGAAGCCGAACCCCTGGTAGAAGGGCCACGGTCCGCCCTTGCCGGGCTCGATGCTGGTCATCAGCTCGGTGCCGCCGTCGGCCCGCACCAGGTCGACGACCTGCGTGAGCACCGCGCGGCCGATCCCGCGCCCCTGGTGCCGCTTGTCGACGAGCAGCCGCCACAGGAAGTGCCGCCCCCGGTACGGGCCCCTCCGCGGCTTCCACGCGAGCATCACGAAGCCGACCGGCTCCTCGCCGCAGTACACCGCGCGGTACCACGGGTTGGCCTTCGGAGACCCGGCGGCGTCCCGAAGCGAGGTGGACACCGAGGCGACGAACCGCTCCTGACGCCCGCGGACCCGCAGCGCGCGGACCGCGTCGCGGTTGTCGTCGGTGATCTCCCGCAGGTGCACGCCATCCCGGTCCGGCGCGCCCGGCAGCCGGACCACGTCGGCGAGGACGCCGTCGTCGGTCAGCCGGGCCGGGGACGGGCTGTCGTAGACGACCAGCAGGTGCCGGCCGTCGGCCGGGCCGAGGAGGCTGATCCCCTCGGCGTGGTCGCAGCCGTTCCCGTACGGCAGGTCGAGCTCCCGCGTGAGCAGGTCGCCGCGCACCACCTGCGGCGCGTCCGCCCGCAGGGCCCCGTGCCAGCGGACGACGCGCACCGGTCCGTCGAGGTCCATCGTCGGCCCGGCCAGCACGAGCAGGTCGTCGCCGTGCGGGCAGAGGTCCCGCACGCCCAGGCCGCCCAGGCGCAGGACGTGCTTGCGGTACGGGCGGCCGTCGTCGAACGGGGTCAGGCGCAGCCGCTCCGGCGCGTCGGGGTCGGCCTCGGGGCGCAGCTCCAGCACCACGGCCCAGCCGCGCAGCACCGGTCCGCGCAGGCCCAGGTACACCCGCGGTCCGGCCACGGCGATGCCCTCGACGTCCAGCCCGTTGTCCTTGCCCGGCAGCGGCAGGAACGGGCCCAGGTGCTCGTCGTCGGCCAGGACCCGCCGCAGGTCGGGGCCGTGCACGCCGAAGGACGCGGCGCGGTGCCGCACGCCGTTCACCTCCAGCTCGCGCACGACGGTCGGCAGGCCGTCCACGACGCCGACGGGGAGCCGGAGGAGGACCTGGCGGTTGGGCTGGCCGGTGACCTCGGCCAGCCGGCGCAGGGCCTTGCGGTTCCCGTGCCCGTCCTCGACCTGCGTGCGGCGCAGGCTGTGTGACCCGACGGCCCACAGGGCGCAGCCGTCGCGGGCCAGGCCCTCGATGTCGGCCTCGCCGTCCCGCTTGCCCGGCAGCTCCACGAGGTCGGCCAGCCGGACGCCGGTCTGCCGCGCGTAGCGGCGCGGGTCCTCGGGGTCGTCGGCGACCAGCCGCTCGATCGTCGCGGTCTCGTCCCCGGCCACCCACAGGACGGCGCCGTCGCTGCGGACGGCCGACAGGTTGCCGGGGGTGCCGGCCGCTCGCGACGACTCCTCGAACCGCAGCCGGACCGTCCGCTCCACGGTCATGGCGTCAGCCTGGCACGGGGACGGCCGCGTGGACCCCCGCCCGTCGCCCAGTGGGTCAGCCCGCCTGGCGCAGGCCGATCAGGTTGCCGTCGGCGTCCCTGGCCAGGGCGACGAGGTGGCCGCCGCCGACGTCGGTGGGCTCCTGCACCGTCTCGGCGCCGGCCCGCACGAGGGCGGCGAGGCTCGCCGCGACGTCGGCCACGTGCCAGTAGGCGACCGGGCCGGCCTGCCCGTGCCGGTGGCCGTGCGGGTCGAGGCCGATCGCCTGCCCGTCGGCGTCGAACTGGGCGTAGTACGGCGCGTCCACCACCGGATCGGCCCCGAGCAGGGCACCGAACAGCGCCTTGGCACGGGTCAGGTCGGCCACGGGGTAGATGACGGTGCGGATACCGGTCGTCATGATGTGCTCCTCGGATGGTCGGGGTCGGGTCCTCCACCTCTCTGACACCCGACGACCGGGGGATGTGACCGGCATGAGTGGGAACGACGTCCTCGCCGCGCGGTTCGAGGAGCACCGGGGCCGGCTGACCGCCGTGGCCACCCGCCTGCTGGGCTCGCGCGCCGAGGCCGAGGACGCCGTCCAGGAGGCCTGGCTGCGGGTCAGCCGGGCGGGCACCGCAGAGGTGGTCGACCTGGGCGCCTGGCTCACGACCGTCGTGGCCCGGGTCGCGCTCAACCAGCTGCGCGCCCGGACCAACCGGCGCGAGGACCCCCTCGACGACGCGTCGCCGGCCCGCCTGCACGCCGTCGCCGACCCCGCCGAGGCGGCGGTGCTCGCCGACTCCGTCGGCCTGGCGCTGCTCGTCGTCCTCGACCAGCTCGCGCCCGCCGAGCGGCTGGCCTTCGTGCTGCACGACCTCTTCGACGTGCCCTTCGACGAGATCGCCCCGATCGTCGACCGCTCCCCCACCGCCGCCCGCCAGCTGGCCAGCCGGGCCCGGCGCCGCGTGCGCGGGGCCGAGCTGCCCGACGACCCCGAGCGGCGCCGGGAGGTGGTGGCGGCCTTCCTCGACGCCTCCCGCAACGGCGACTTCTCCGCACTGCTGGAGCTCCTGCACCCCGAGGCGGTGCTGCGGTCCGACGCCGTGGCCACCCGGATGGGCAGCGAGGCCGAGGTGCGCGGCGCGACGGCGGTCGCCCGGTTCCTCTCCGGCCGGGCGCGGGCCGCGCGGCTGGTGCTCGTCGACGGCGTGCCGGGCGCGGTGTGGTCGCACCGGGGGACGCCGCAGGTGGTCTTCGCCGTCACCGTCGAGGACGGCGTCGTGACCGCCGTCGACCTGCTGGCCGACCCGGGGACCCTGGCGGGCCTGGACCTGCGGCCCCTCCGGCAGCGGTAGCCGTCCGGCGCCGGCGACCGCGCCGTCGTCCCGCCACCTTGCCAGGCCCCGGGGACCCGCCAGGGGCCAGGCAGAGGACCAGAGGGCTCCCACGGGCGCGACGGATCGCCGGGCAGCGCGAGGTGGATGCTCGTGCACGGCAGGTTCGGGGGGTGGACGTACGGCAGGGACCCCGAGCAGACCCCGACCGTGGACGAGGTGCTGGACGACTGCTCGCTGCACTGGCTGACCAACACCGTGGCCTCCGGCGCGAGGCTGTACGGGGAGGACCGCGAACAGAGCCTGATCAGCGCGGCCGGTCAGCGGACCGACACGATCAGGATGCCCGTGGCCATCACGGTGTGCCCGGACGACGACCTCTTCCGAGCCCCCCGAGACGTGGGCCCGGCGGGCGTTCCCCCACCTCGTCCACTTCCACGAGTCCGAGCGCGGCGGCCACTTCCCGGCCTGGCAGGAGCCGCAGATTGTCGCCGAGGAGCTGCGCGCCGCGTTCCGGTCCCTGCGCTGATCCGGACGGGGGCGGCACGCCCGTCCGCCGTCCCCCGGTCCACGCGGGAGGACCGCGCCGACGGTCGGCCCGCGGGGTGGCCCCACCTCGCCGATCCCGGATCCGGCGGCCGGGGAGCGGACCAGGGACTTCCACGGGCGCGAGGTGGCGACGAGGTCGTCACGCTTGGCGGCCTCGTCGACACAGGAGGCACACGTGGCCACAACGACCGAGCTACCTGCAGCCGCCGCAGCGGTCCGCCCCTTCCGGATCGAGGTCCCCGAGAGCG
Source organism: Geodermatophilus sp. (assembly GCA_035639575.1). Lineage (GTDB taxonomy): Bacteria > Actinomycetota > Actinomycetes > Mycobacteriales > Geodermatophilaceae > Geodermatophilus. The sequence goes on along the minus strand of DASQXT010000480.1, from coordinate 30,556 downwards.
CCCTGGTCGACCTGCGCCGCCGCATCGCCGCGACGCGCTGGCCCACCCGAGAGCTGGTCGACGACCGGTCGCAGGGCGTGCAGCTGGCGACGATGCAGGAGCTGTGCCGCTACTGGGCGGACGAGTACGACATGCGCCGGATCGAGGCACGGCTCAACGCGCTGCCACAGTTCACGACCTCCATCGACGGGGTGGACGTCCACTTCGTCCACGTCCGGTCACCGCACCCCGACGCACTCCCGCTCGTCATGACGCACGGCTGGCCCGGCTCGGTCATCGAGCTGCTCGACTCCATCGGCCCGCTCACCGACCCGACCGCGTACGGCGGCCGCGCCGAGGACGCCTTCGACCTCGTGCTGCCGTCCCTGCCCGGCTACGGCTTCTCCGGCGAGCCACGGGAGATCGGGTGGGACGTCGCCCGTGTCGCACGGGCCTGGGCGCAGCTGATGCCCCGCCTCGGCTATCCCCGCTACGTCGCCCAGGGCGGCGACGTCGGCGCCGGCGTCAGCGACGCGATGGGGCGTCAGGCACCCGAGGGGCTGCTCGGCATCCACGTGAACCTGCTCGTCACCGCGCTGGGCGGCCCGCAGCCGGGCGACACCGACCAGGAGCGCTCGGCCCTCGAGGCGGTCGCCACCTTCCGGTCGAGCGGTTTCGCCTACTTCCTCGAGCAGGCCACCCGGCCGCAGACGATCGGCTACGCGCTGCTGGACTCCCCCGCCGCCCTGGCCGCCTGGATGCTCGACCACGACACCGACGCCTACTACAAGATCTCCCGCGCCTTCGTCGACGGGCAGCCCTCCGGCAACCTCACCCGGGACAACGTCCTGGACAACATCACGCTGTACTGGCTGACCGGCACCGGGGCCTCGGCGGCCCGGTCGTACTGGGAGAGCTACGGGCCCGATGCTCCCGCCGCCGCAGCTGCGGCCGGCCAGGCTCCTCCGCAGGTCTCGGTCCCCGTCGGGTTCACCACCTTCCCCGGCGAGATCTGGCGGGCACCGCGCAGCTGGGTCGAGCTGAGCTACCCCACACTGACGTACTTCAACGAGGTCGAGCGGGGCGGCCACTTCGCCGCCTGGGAAGAGCCCGAGCTGTTCGCGACCGAGGTCCGGGCCGCCTTCCGCCCCCTGCGCGGACCGCAGGTCCCCGAACCGCGTCGCTGATCACGGGCGGGCGCTCCAGGGACGCCGGTGCTGTCCCTGGAGCCGCTCCGCGCAGCCCTCCACGTCCCTGCAGATCGCGAGCCCCACGGCACGCCGGCCGGTGTCCCGTACCCGGACCGGCACCGGTCGCCGGTCGTCCGCGCACGTCCACGACGCAGTCGCGGCGACGGTCGCTGCGGTCGGGTCCGCCACCCGGCCGTCGAGGTCAAATGACCCATGTGTGCCCGGACCGCCTCCCCTAGCGTGATGGCGCCGGGGAGCTCCCGCCCGGCGCCTCAGCCGGCCGGGTCACCACTCCCTCCGGCTCCCCCTGAGGAGGTGTGATGGCAGTCCGGACTCGCGGCGTCCGAGTGAGAACCGCCCCTCCGTCACCCCCTGCTGATCTCCACGGGTCACCGGCCGGCGTGCACCCGTCCACGGACCGTCACCTCTCGGACCCCCTGCCGGTTCGCTGACCGACCGTCCGGCACGGACCGGGAGGGCCGTGTCCGCCCGGCGGCCCTGGACTGGCCGAGCAAGGACCGTCCTGCGCGCCCTTCGACGACCTCTGGCGGTGTCACCCATGTCCGAAACCAGATCGTGGCCAGGCCTGCTCGGGCGCCGGGTGGAGTGCGAGACGTTGAGCGCCCTGATCGCGGCGGCGAAGGCAGGCCGCAGCCAGGTCCTGGTGCTGCGGGGGGAGGCGGGGATCGGCAAGACCGCGTTGCTCGACGTCGTCCTCGAACGCGCAGCGGGCTGCCGGGTGGCCCGGGCGGCCGGTGTCGAGTCGGAGATGGAACTCGCGTTCGCCGGCCTGCACCAGCTGTGCAGCCCCCATCTGGACCGGCTGGGCAAACTGCCCGACCCGCAGCAGGAAGCGCTCGGCACCGCCTTCGGACTGCGGCCGGGCAGCACCCCGGACCGCTTCCTCGTGGGCCTGGCGGTGCTCGCCCTCCTGTCCGAGGTGGCCGAGGAGCGACCGCTGGTCTGCGTCGTGGACGACGCGCAGTGGCTGGACCGGGCGTCCGCGCAGGCGCTGGGGTTCGTCGCCCGCCGGCTCGTGCACGAGCGCGTGGCGATGGTCTTCGCCGTGCGCGCCTCCGACGAGGAGCCCGAGCTCAGCGGGTTCCCGGAGCTCGTGGTGCGGGGTCTGGCCGCCGGTGACGCCGCAGCCCTCCTGGAGTCCGCGGTGACCGGCCTGCTCGATTCCCGGGTACGCGACCGCATCCTGGCCGAGAGCCACGGCAACCCGCTCGCCCTCCTCGAGCTGCCGCGAGGGCTCTCGACGGCCGACCTGGCCTTCGGGGGCGATGCCGGCCGCAGCACCACGCCGCTCGTCCAGCGCCTGGAGCAGGGGTTCCTGCGCCAGGCGGCGTCCCTCCCGCCGCAGGCGCTCCGACTGCTGCTGACCGCGGCCGCCGATCCGGTCGGTGACGTCCGGCTGCTGTGGCGCGCCGCCGAGCGGCTCGGCATCGGCTCCACCGCCGCGGCTGCGGCCGAGGCCTCGGGCCTGATCGAGCTGCGCGACCGGGTCCGGTTCCGGCACCCGCTGGTCCGCTCCGCGGTCTACCGCTCCGCCACGCCGGCGGAACGCCGGGAGGTGCACCGAGCACTGTCCGCCGTCACCGACCCGGAGGTGGACCCCGACCGTCGGGCATGGCACCGCTCCCGTGCTGCGGTGGGCCCGGACGAGGACACCGCCGCGGAACTGGAGCGTTCCGCAGGTCGTGCCTTCGCCCACGGCGGTCTGGCGGCGGCGGCCGCGTTCCTCGAACAGGCCGCGGCGCTGACGCCCGATCCGGCGCGGCGGGCGGGGCGCTCCCTCGACGCGGCCCAGGTCAAGGTGCACGCCGGGGCGCTCGACGACGCCTCGGTCCTGCTGGCCACGGCCGACGAGGGACCGCTCGGGGACGCCGGGCAGGCCCGGCTCGACCTGCTCCGGGCGGAGATCTCCTTCGCCGCGAACCGGGGGAACGAGTCGCTGCCGCTGCTGCTGCCGGCGGCCCGCCGGCTGGAACCGCTCGATGCCCGACTGTCCCGGGACACCTACCTGGACGCGCTCTCCGCGGCCCTGTTCGCCGGCCGGCTGGCCGCCGGTCCGGGAGCGCGACAGGTGGCCGAGTCCGTGCGGGAGGCACCGCCGCCGGATGCCCCGCGCAAGGGGGACGCCCTCCTGGCCGGACTGGCCGTGCTGTTCACCGACGGGTACGCGGCCGCGGCGCCGCTGCTGCACCGGGCGGTGGAGGCGTTCGTCACGGAGGAGTTGACGCTGGACGAGGCGCTGCGGTCCGCCTGGCTCGCGGCGGCCACGGCCGCGTCGCTGTGGGACGACGCCGGCTGGGACGTCCTCACCCGTCGGCACCTGGACGTCGCCCGCGACTCGGGAGCCCTCAGCGCGCTGCCCCTGGCCCTCCACACCCGTGCCGTCGTCCACCTCTTCACCGGCGACCTGGCCACGGCGGCGTGCCTGGTGGAGGAGGCCCGGTCCGTCACCGAGGTCACGAGGAGCAGCCTCGCCCCCTACGGGGAGGTCGCGCTGCTCGCCGTGCAGGGGGACGTCGCCCGGGCGGAGCCGCTGGTCCAGCGCTGCCTCGAGGACGTCACCGCCCGTGGCGAGGGGGCCGGCGCCACCGTGGTGCAGTGGGCCCGGGCCGTGCTCTGCAACGGACTCGGCCGCTACGGGGACGCGCTGGGTGCGGCCCGGGAGGCGGCCGCGTGCCCGCTCGAACTCGGGCCCCCCAAGTGGGCGCTCGCCGAACTCGTCGAGGCGGGGGTGCGCACCGGGGACACCGCGGCGGCGGCTGCCGCGCTGGAACAGCTCTCGACGATGGCGCGGGCCAGCGGCACGGACTGGGCCCTCGGCATCGAGGCGGGCAGACGCGCCCTGCTGAACAGGGGGCGCACCGCCGAGGGGCTCCACCTGGAGGCCCTCGACCGACTCGGTCGCACCACCGTCCGCGTCGAGCTCGCCCGCGCACAGCTGCTCTACGGCGAGTGGCTGCGACGGCAGGGGCGCCGCGTCGACGCCCGCGCCCAGCTGCGGACCGCCCACGACGCGTTCAGCGCGATGGGGGTCGAGGCCTTCGCCGAGCGCGCGCGCCACGAGCTGCTGGCCACCGGGGAGACGGTGCGCAGGCGCGCGGCGGAGTCGCTCCCCGAACTCACCGCCCAGGAGGCCCACATCGCCGGGCTGGCCGTGCGGGGGCTCACCAACCCCGAGATCGGCGCCGAGCTGTTCCTCAGCCCCCGGACGGTCGAGTGGCACCTCCGCAAGGTCTTCACCAAGCTGGGGGTCAGCACGCGCCGCGAGCTGCGGAGGTCCCTGCCGGACGGCCGGCCCACCCCCGTCTAGGTCGTGGGGAGGGAGGCGTGAGACCGTCGGTCCCACCCGTGGCAGGGCGACCAGTCGCCGGCCGCCCAGGCCGCACGGAGCCGCGGCGCGGCCAGGTCCCAGTCCGGGCGGATCTCGGCCGTGGCCGCGCGCAGGTCGTGCCAGAGGTCCTGGACCGACGGCCGGCCCCAGAACCAGTAGCCGTTGTAGACCGTGTGGACGACCAGGCCCGGCTTGAGCACGAGCGTGTGCGGGATCATCGGGTCGTTCTCGGGGTCGGTGTACTCCTGGATGTCGAGGTCCCGCTGGACGAGCCGTCCGGGGTCGGAGAGGAACGTCCACCGGGCGCCGACGGACGCGCGGAACTCCTGCAGCGTGGAGCGGTCGTCGGTCGTGATCGTGACGACCTGGGTGGAGGCCACCGCGATCTTCGACTGGAACGCCGCCAGCTCGAGGTGCTGCTGGCGCTCCTCCGGGCAGTGGTGGCCGCGCGCCAGGACGAGGACCATCGGGTCCCTGCCCTGGAGCTCGCCGAGCGTGCGGACGGTCCCGGTGTGGTCGGGCAGCGCGTAGTCGGGGAAGACGCCGCCCGGGACGATGTCGGATCGCATGGCGTTCCCGCCTCTCCTCGGCCGCCGGCAACGGCGACCGCGGACGCCTCGCCGGAGGGGAACGAGGTGTCCCACGTGTCCGGTGCGGTGACCGCACGCCTCCGCCGGCCGACCCCCGGCCCACCGTGGCGCACCGAGCCGCCCCTCGCGCCAGGGAGGTCCCCTGGTCCGTCCCCGGTCCACCCCGTGCCCCGCGCCCCCGCGGGGGGCCGAGGACCAGGCGGCAGACCAGGCAGTCTCCCTGGGGCGACCACGAGGCCGGCCGCGTCAGGCTGGCCGGGCCTGCACCCGTCAGGTGCCGCCTCTCCACCCATCCCCAGGACCAGGACGACTGACGAGGACCACCGATGGACGTCGCGAGGTTGACCGGGCTCCTGCAGGAGGCCGAGGAGCACCACGGCCGGTACGAGCCGACCGCACCGCCGCACCACTGGTCGGACTGGTACGCCGCCTACATCGTCGCGCGCGAGCAGGGCCGCACCGAGGACCAGGCCGTCACCGACGCCACCGGGCACACGGAGTCCGTGCCGCGGTGACCACCGACCACGACGTCATCGTCCTCGGGGGCGGCGCGCCCGGGGAGCACTGCGCCGGAGCCCTCGCCGACGGCGGGCTGCGCGTCGCGCTGGTCGAACGCGACCTCGTCGGTGGTGAGTGCTCGTACTGGGCCTGCATCCCGTCCAAGACGCTCCTGCGTCCGGGCGAGGCGGTGCACGGCGCGCGCGAGGCGGCGGCCACCGCGCAGGTCGACGTCCAGGCCGCGCTCGCCTGGCGGGACTTCATGGTCTCGGACTGGTCCGACGCCGGCCAGGAACGCTGGCTGTCCGACAAGGGGATCCGGTTGCTGCGCGGCACGGGCCGGCTCGCCGGGCCGGGGGCGGTCGAGGTCGACGGCGTCCGGCACACCGCCGGGCACGTCGTCGTCGCGACCGGCTCGGACCCCGTCGTCCCGACGATCCCGGGACTGCCGGAGATCGACGGCCTCTGGACCAACCGCGAGGCGACCGGCATGGTGGCCGTCCCGCGCCGGATGCTCGTCCTCGGTGGCGGCCCGGTGGGCGTGGAGATGGCCCAGGCCGTCCGCCGCCTGGGTGGTGGGGCGGTGGTCGTGGAGATGAGGGACCACCTGCTCCCGCGCGAGCCCGCGCCGCTGGGGACCGCACTCGGCGAGGCGCTGCGTCGCGACGGCATCGAGCTGGAGCTCGGCCGCACCACCCGCAGCGTGCGACGCGACGGCGCCGACGTCGTCCTCCACCTGGACGACGGCCGCGAGCTGCGCGGCGACCGCCTGCTCGTCGCCACCGGCCGCAGGCCCCGGGTCGCGGGGCTCGGCCTGGAGACGGTCGGGGTGCGGGCGGATGCCCGTGGCATCCCGGTGGACAGCCACCTGCGCGCCGGCGACGGGCTGTGGGCGATCGGCGACGTCACCGGCATCTGGCCCCTGACCCACGTCGGGAAGTACCAGGGCAGGATCGTCGCGGCCAACATCCTGGGCCGACCGCGCGAGGCGCACTACGAGGCCGTCCCCCGGGTCGTGTACACCGATCCGCAGGCTGCCGCCGTCGGCGCCACCGAGGCGCCGTTCAGCGCGACGGCCCCGCTGTCGGGCGTCGCCAGGACGGCGGCCTACACCCGCGCGTACGCCGAGAGCAACGGTTTCCTGACCCTGCTCAGTGACGGCCGGCGACTGACCGGCGCCCACGCGCTGGGGCCCGAGGCAGGCGAGTGGCTCCAGCAGGCCACGGTGGCGATCCGCGGCAGGGTGCCGCTGGAGGTCCTGGTCGACACCATCCAGCCGTTCCCGACCTTCTCCGAGGTCCACCTCACCGCGCTGCAGTCGCTGCTCGGCGCGGTCACGGCGGACCGGCCCCTGGAGGTGGCGTCGTCATGACCGACCCGTCCGGGACCGTGCCGGACCCGCTCCGCCGTCCGCGAGGACTCCGGGCGGGCCCCCCGTCGGTCGTGGTGGTGGGCGGCGGGTTCGCCGGCGTCCACACCGCCCGCACGCTGGAGCGCCTGCTGCCCCCGGGAGCCGCCGACCTGACGCTGGTCAGCGCCACCGACCACCTCTGCTACAGCCCGCTCCTGCCCGAGGTGGCGGCCGGGCGGCTGGACCCGCGACGCATCGCCGTCCCCCTGCACGCCCGGCTGCGCCGGACCCGGGTCCTGCAGGCGACGGTGGAGACGGTGGACTTCGACCGGCGGACGCTGACCCTCGCCGCCGGGGGGTGTCCGCTGGAGCCGCTCCGCTGGGACCGGCTGGCGCTGACCACCGGGAGCGTCACCCGCGTGCTGCCCACGCCCGGCGTGGAGACGTACGGGCTGGGGCTCAAGACCCTGGTGGAGGCGCAGTACGTGCACGACCACGTGCTGCGGCAGATGGAGCTGGCCGACGCCACCCACGATCCGGTCGAGCGCCGGGCCCGGCTGACCTTCGTGGTCGTCGGCGCCGGCTACACGGGCACCGAGACCGCCGCGCAGCTGCAGCACACGACCACCTCGCAACTGGACCGGTTCCCCCGGCTCGCCCCGGACGACGTGCGGTGGGTGCTCGTCGACCTGGCCCCGCGGGTGCTGCCCGAACTCGGTCCGCGGCTGGGCCGCGCCGCCATGCGGGTCATCCGTCGCCGCGGCATGGACGTCCGCCTGGGCACGACGGTCGCGGAGATCACCCACGACGGCGTCCTGCTCTCCGACGGCACCCGGCTGGCGACCCGGACCGTCCTGTGGACCGTCGGGGTGACCCCGCCGGCACTGGTGGAGCGGCTCGGCCTGCCCGTGGCCCGGGGCCGGCTGGTCGTCGACGAGCAGCTCCGGCTCCGCGACGGGGTCTGGGCCGCCGGTGACACCGCCGCCGCCCGGGACCCCTACAGCGACGCGGGCAGGGACTACCCGCCCACCGCGCAGCACGCCCAGCGGCAGGGCGTGACGATCGGCCGCAACATCGCCGCGGACCTGGGCCACGGCAGTCCGCGTCCCTACCGGCGCCGGGACCTCGGGTTGGTGGCCGACCTCGGTGGCGCGGCGGCCGTCGCGCGGCCGCTGGGCCTCCCGCTGACCGGGTTGACGGCCAAGGTCGTGACGAAGGGCTACCACCTCTACGCCCTCCCGGCGGCGGGGAACCGGCTCCGGGTCGCCGCCGACTGGGCGGTGAACCTGGTCAGCAGGCCGATCGCCGCGCAGCTCGGCCTGGTCGACCCGACCGCCGCACGGCTGACCCGGGAACAGGGCGCCGTGTCCGGAACCCGCTGATCCGCCGCCACACCGCAGATGGAGGAGGTCCGATCGTGGACGTCAAGCTCGAGGTCGTCGTCCTGCCCGTGTCCGACGTCGACCGCGCCAAGGAGTTCTACAAGGGGCTGGGGTGGCGCGAGGACGCCGACATCGTCGGGGGCGCCGACTTCCGCATCGTGCAGCTCACCCCACCCGGGTCGTCCTGCTCGGTCGGCTTCGGCACCGGTGTCACGACGATGGCGCCGGGGTCGCAGCAGGGCCTGCTGCTCGCCACGGAGGACATCGAGGCCACCCGCGCGGAGTACGTCGAGCGCGGCGCCCCGGTGAGCGAGGTCTTCCACGGCCCGGCCGGGCGGTTCCACCCGGAGGACCCGAGCGTCCGGCTGCCCGGGCCGGACCCGGAGGGGCGGAGCTACCAGTCGCACGCCGTGTTCAGCGACCCGGACGGCAACGGCTGGGTGCTCCAGCAGATCACGACCCGGTTGCCGGGACGCTGACGTCCGGGTGCACCGGCCGGGTCCGGCCCGGACGGCACGGACCAGGGACAGCCCCAGGGACTTCGACGGGCGCGCGGCGCGCAGGACACCACCAGGCTCGCTGCCGTCCCCGGACGACGGAGGCCGCACATGTCCATCACAGCCGAGAAGTCGGCGGGCGCCACGGCGATCCGCCCCTTCCACGTGGACGTCCCGGAGGAGGCGCTCACCGACCTGCGACGACGCATCGCCGCGACGCAGTGGCCCGAGCGCGAGACCGTCCCGGACCAGTCGCAGGGCGTGCCGCTCGCCGTGGTGCAGGAACTGGCCCGCCACTGGGCCACCGACTACGACTGGCGCGCCTGCGAGGCCCGGCTGAACGCCCTGCCGCAGTTCACCACCGAGATCGACGGCCTGGAGATCCACTTCATCCACGCCAGGTCCGAGCACGAGGACGCCCTGCCGATCGTCGTCAACCACGGGTGGCCCGGCTCGGTGATCGAGCAGCTCAAGATCGTCGACCGGCTCACCGACCCGACGGCGCACGGCGGCAGCGCGGCGGACGCCTTCCACGTGGTGGTCCCGTCGATGCCCGGCTACGGGTTCTCGGGCAAGCCCACGAGCCCCGGCTGGGGTCCCGAGCGCATGGCCCGGGCCTGGGCGGAACTGATGGGGCGGCTGGGCTATCCCCGCTACGTCGCCCAGGGCGGCGACTGGGGTGCCTTCGTCGTCGACCAGATGGGCCTGCAGGCGCCCGAGGGGCTGCTCGCCGTCCACACCAACATGCCGGCCACCGTGCCCGCCGACGTCAACGCCGCCGCCCTGGCCGGCCAGCCGCCGCCCCCCGGGCTGTCCGCCGAGGAGCGGCGCGCCTACGAGCAGCTGATCCGGACGTTCGGGCAGGTGGAGTACGCCCGGTACATGGCCGCGCGCCCGCAGACCCTGTACGGCATCGCCGACTCCCCCGTCGGCCTGGCCGCCTGGCTGCTCGACCACAACGACGCGGACGGCCAGCCGGCCGCGGCGGTCCTCGCGGCCCTGGACCGGCACACCAGCACGACCGGTGAGCTGACGCGGGACGAGGTGCTCGACAACACCACGCTCTACTGGCTGACCAACACCGGGGTCTCCGCGTCCCGCCTCTACTGGGAGTACCGGGGCGGCTTCTTCGACGCCAAGGGCGTCACGATCCCCGTGGCCGTGACGGTGTTCCCGGGTGAGCAGTACGAGGCCCCGCGCAGCTGGACCGAGCGGGCCTATCCCAACCTGATCCACTACAACCGGGTCGACCGGGGCGGCCACTTCGCCGCGTGGGAGCAGCCGCAGCTGTTCACCGAGGAGCTGCGCGCCGCGTTCCGGTCCGTCCGCTGAGCGAGCGTGGGCCGCAGTCACCGCCGATCTCACAGAGAGGGAGCCGGTCATGGCACCCCACGACCACCTGACCGAGGTCGCCCGCCGTCTCGGGCAACGGCTCCGCCACGACGCCGTCCGGGCCGAGGACCGCGGGGCGGACGACGGTGCGGACGCCCTGTGGCCGGCCGAGGACGAGTTCTCCCTCGCCGGGGCCACGGACTGGCTCGACTCCCCGCCGCTCAGCGGTGCGGACCTGCGCGGTCGGGTGGTGCTGGTCGACTTCCGGACCTACACGTGCATCAACTGGCTGCGGTCGCTGCCCCACGTCCGCGCCTGGGAGGAGGCCTACCGCGACTCCGGGCTGGTCGTGGTAGGCGTCCACTCACCGGAGTTCTCCTTCGAGCACGACGTGGACAACGTCCGCCGGGCCATGCGGGAGCGGTCCATCGGCCACCCCGTCGCCATCGACAACCACTTCGCGGTCTGGCGCTCCTTCCGCAACCACTTCTGGCCGGCCCGGTACCTGGTCGACGCCGGAGGACGCCTCCGCCACCACAGCTTCGGCGAGGGCGGCTACGAGGAGGACGAGACGGTCCTGCGGCAGCTCCTCGGCGAGGCCGGTGCCGGCGACCTCGGGCCCGCACCCGCGCCGGTCGACGCCCGCGGCATCGAGGCCCCCGCCGACTGGGACACGCTCCGCTCCGCGGAGACCTACCTCGGCTACGACCGGACCTCCGGGTTCGCCTCCTCCCCCGACGTCGTGCCGGACCGGCCGCAGGCCTACACCGCGGCGGAGCGGCTGAGGCTCGGGCACTGGTCCCTCGCGGGCAGCTGGACGGTCGGTGCCGAGTCGTCGTCCTCCCAGGAGCCCGGCGGACGCCTCACGTGCCGCTTCCACGCCCGGGACCTCCACCTGGTCGTCGCGCCGCCGGCCGGGGCGACGGTGCGCTTCCGCGTCCGGCTCGACGGACGGGACCCGGGATCCGACCACGGCACCGACGTCGACAGCACCGGTCACGGCACGGTCACCGAACCCCGCCTGTACCAGCTCCTCCGTCGACGCGGCGCGGTCACCGGCGGGACCTTCGAGGTCGAGTTCCTCGACCCGGGCGTCGCGGTCTACGCCCTCACCTTCGGATAGCCCTCACCTTCGGACAGGCCGCCGGGGCGGTCGCGTCCTGCGGCCCGGCGCCCCGCGCACGACCCGTGTCGGTCACCGGTCGGTCACCGGTGGCCGCGGGCGCTCAGCGAGCCGTGGCTGCGGCGTCCTCGGGGGGCAGCCCCGGTGCGCGGTCGGTACCGGGCGTCTCCCCACGGGCGACGGCCGCCGGTGCCGTGTCCCGGGTGACACCCGCGGCGGCGTACGCCTCGTCCTCGTCCAGCGTCTCCCGCTCGAGCAGCGTGTGGGCCAGCCGGTCGAGCCGATCCCGGTGGACCCGCAAGGTGTCCACCGCCTCGGCGTAGCAGTCGTCGACCAGGCGGCGGACCTCGGTGTCCACGAGCTCCCTGGTCGCCGGCGCGACGCCGTCCAGGCCGAACGGCTGCTCCTGGCCGGGCGGCGGCAGGACGGCCACCGGCCCCACCACCGAGGACATGCCCCATCGGCCGACCATCCGGCGAGCGAGCTGGGTGGCCTGGTCCAGGTCGCTCTCGGCGCCGGTCGTGGCCTCGCCGTAGACGACGTCCTCGGCCGCGCGGCCGCCGAGCGCCCCGACGATGCGGCCCCGCAGGTACCTGGCCGTGTAGCCGTACCGGTCGGCCTGAGGAGTCTGCACGGTCACGCCGAGCGCCTGCCCCCGAGGGATGATCGTCACCCGGCGCACTGGATCGGCGCCCGGGGTGAGCATGCCGAGCAGCGCGTGGCCGGACTCGTGGTAGGCGGTGCTCAGCTTCTCCTCCGGCGAGAGCACGATACCGCGCACCGTGCCCAGGAGGGTCTTCTCCAGAGCCTCGCCGAAGTCGGCGGAGGTGACCTGCTCGCGCCGGTGCGCGGCGGCCGCCAGCGCCGCCTCGTTGACGAGGTTCGCCAGATCCGCCCCCACCATGCCCGGCGTCGCGGCGGCCACCGCGGCGAGGTCCACGTCGGGCGCCAGCGGGACGTGCCGCGTGTGCACCCGCAGGATCTCCAGCCGCCCGTTCAGGTCCGGTGGGCCCACGCCGACCCGGCGGTCGAAGCGTCCCGGTCGCAGCAGGGCCGGGTCGAGGACCTCCGGGCGGTTGGTCGCGGCCAGCACGACGACGCCCTCGTTGCCCTGGAACCCGTCCATCTCGGTGAGGACCTGGTTGAGCGTCTGCTCTCGCTCGTCGACCCCCCCGGCCGAGAAGGCGCCGCCACGTGCCCGCCCGATCGCGTCGAGCTCGTCGATGAAGACGATCGACGGCGCCACCGCCTTGGCCTGGTCGAACAGGTCGCGCACGCGACTGGCGCCCACGCCGACGATCGCCTCGATGAACTCCGAGGCCGAGATCGAGAAGAAGGGCACCCCGGCCTCCCCGGCCACTGCCCGGGCGAGCAGCGTCTTCCCGGTACCGGGCGGCCCGGAGAGCAGCACGCCGTGAGGGATCCGCGCCCCGAGCCGGCTGTAGCGCTGCGGGTCGCGGAGGAAGTCGACGACCTCGCGCACCTCGTGCTCGACCTCGTCGATGCCGGCGACGTCGGCGAACGTCGTCCGCGGCCCGGCGTCCGGCCGGTAGAGGGTCGCCCTGGACCGGCCGAACCCGCCGAGACCGCCCAGGCCGGAGGCGCTGCGCCGCGCGGACCACAGGAGCAGCCCGACGAGGAGCACGGTGGGGCCGAAGCCGAGGAGCACCCGCGTCCACAGCGGAGCGGCGGCATCCGGGGGGTTGGCGTTGACCGTGACCCCCTTGGCCTCCAGCGTCCCCCACAGGTCGTCCGTGGCGAACGACGGGCGCTGCGTGGTGAACAGGTCGACCGGGCCCGCGTCCTCCGACCCGGACGGGTACTGCGCCGCCTTCCGGAACTCGCCCTGGATGGTGTCCGCCGTCGACGTGACCGTCTCCACGTTGCCGGCGTCCAACTGGTCGGTGAAGAAGGTGTAGGAGACCTCGGACCGCGACGGCGGCCCCATCACGACCGACATGACGATCCAGTTGATCGCCAGGACGCTGATCACCAGCCACCAGAAGCCACCTCGGCGCGGTCGCTGCTCCGGCGTGCGGGAGGAGCGGTCGTCCGGCATGCCCTCCACCCGCCACGGGGCCGGACGACGGGACCCGTTCCCGGATCGGCCCCTCAGCCGGTCCCAGAGTCCCTGCGGGCGGTCACCACCGCGCTCCGGCGGACCGTGGACGCCGGTGTCCGGGGAGGACCGAGCGCTCACGCTCACCAGCCCCTGGCGCTCGATGCCGGACGGACCGAACGAGTTCACGTCGAGCCTCCGATGTCGTCGGCGGCACCCCGTCGCTGCTGCAACGTCCACGGTGCGTCGCGGTGCCGCCCGCCGCGCCCGGGAGAGTCCCTGGCGGATCCCCTGGTGACGCTCGGCTCCGGTCCACCCTCACCCCGCCACGGCCGCCCCCGGCCGGCTGGTGCGTCGTGAGCGATCAGTCGCCGTCGACGGCGAGGTCGGCCACGACCTCCCGCAGTCGCACCAGCGTCTGCCGAGCGGCCGTCACCAGCGACCCCCCGCCCTCTGCCCGCCAGGCCCGGACCGCGATCCGGAGCACCAGCATGCCGACACCGGCCTCCAGCAGGGCCGCCGAGTCGGGCGTCGGCAGGCCGCGCGACCTCGCCAGACCCGCCGCCAGCGCACTCTCCATGTCGCGTTGGACCGTCAGCGTGCGCTGCATGAGCCGGGGGTGTCCCAGCACGATCTGGTCCCGCAGCGCGAGGACGTGCTGCTGCGACTCCAGGAAGGCCGCGAACTCACCGAGGACGACCGGCAGGCGCTCGGCGTCCGGGACGTGCGCGCCGGCATCGAGCGCTCCGCCGAGCGCCGCGGTGAAGTCCGCCTGGTACGCGAAGACGACCTCCTCCTTGGTCCCGAAGTGCCGGTAGAAGGTCGCGGGAGCCACCCCCGCCTCGGCGCAGACGTCCTCCACCGTGACGTGGTCGAACCCCCTCGTGCGGAAGAGCTCCAGCGCCGTCTCCTCGATCCGGGCACGCCGCTGCTCCGGGGAGCCGGCAGCCGATCTGCTCGGCGGCATGCCGCTCCCTCCCGTTCCCGCAGCGGGCCTCATCCGGACGAGCGACGAGTCTGTCACCCCGGTGCCCCGGGCCCGCACCGACGTGCGCGTTCCCCCGGGAAGCAGTCGGCTGACCGATGCGCCACGGCCCGGCCGGCGGGCACGGTCCACCGTTGCGGTCGTCCGAGCGCTCACCGGGAGGAACCGGATGTCCACACCTGCCGGCACCCCGAGCGACGGGGTCTCCCAGGACGGCTTCGACGACCTGACACTGTCGCGCGTCAGCGTCGGGGAGGTGTCCCTGCGGGTCCGCCACGGCGGCTCGGGACCCCCGCTGCTCCTCCTCCACGGCTACCCCGAGACCCACCTGGCCTGGGCGCTGGTGGCCGGCGACCTCGCCCGGACCTGCACGGTCGTCGCCCCCGACCTGCGCGGGTACGGGGACAGCTCCAAGCCGGCCGCTGTGCCCGGCCACGAGAGCTACGGCAAGCGGGCCATGGCGGAGGACTGCATCGCGCTGATGGCAGGACTCGGCTTCGACACCTTCGACGTCGTCGGCCACGACCGCGGTGGGCGGGTCGGCTACCGGATGGCCCTGGACCACCCCGAGGTGGTCCGCCGGCTGACGGTGCTGGACGTCGTCCCGACCGGCGAGGTCTGGGCCCGGGCCGACGCCCGCTTCGCCCTCGGGTACTGGCACTGGGCCTTCCTGGCCCAGCCCCACCCGGTCCCCGAGCGGCTGATCGCGCAGGATCCCGAGTTCTTCCTCTTCGACGCCGAGTTCGGCGGGGCCATCCGCGGGTTCCCACCGGTGGCGGTGGCCGACTACGCCCGGTGCGCCCGGGACCCGGCGACCGTCGAGGCCATGTGCGAGGACTACCGGGCCGGCGCCACCTGTGACCGTCGGGAGGACGACGAGGACCGCGCCGCCGGGCGACGGATCACCTGCCCCACGCAGGTGCTCTGGGCGGGCAGGGGTGCGCTCGAGGCCTGGTACGACACCCTCGCGATCTGGCGGGAGTGGGCCGACGACGTCACCGGGCGGGCGCTCGACTGCGGTCACTTCCTGGCCGAGGAGAGACCGCACGAGACGCTGGCCGCGATCCGGGACTTCCACGTCGACTCCCGGAGCCCGACCGGGCCGCCCCCGTCCGACTGACCTCGGTCGACCATCGGGTCACCTGACCGATGCGGCCGCCCGGACGCCGGGGCAACGTCCCTGCCTGCGGCACGCCACCCCAGGTCCGCCGACCCGTCCCGGAGGAGATCACCATGACCGAGGCCACCAGCACGAACGGCTCGCGGCCGACCGTCGCCCTCGTCCACGGGGCCTTCGCCGACAGCTCCGGCTGGAACGACGTCGTCGCCCAGCTCCTCGCCGACGGGGTGCGGGTGCGGGCCGTCTCCAACCCGCTGCGCGGCATCACCCACGACGCCGCCTACGTGGCCAGCGCCCTCTCCCAGATCGACGGCCCGGTGCTGGCCGTCGGTCACTCCTACGGCGGAGCGGTCATCACCAACGCCGCGCTGCGGGCGGGCAACGTCGTCGGACTGGTCTACGTGGCCGCGTTCGCCCCCGACGACGGCGAGACCCTGCTCGACGTCGAGAACGACTCCAGGGACAGCGTCCTGACCTCGGCCCTGCTCCAGTGGAGCTACCCGACCGGCGACGGCGGGACGGAGACCGAGTTCGCGATCGACCCGGACCGGTTCCACGACGCCTTCGCCGCCGACCTGCCGGAGGAGCAGTCACGCGTCATGGCGGCCACCCAGCGGCCCGCCTCGGCCCTGGGCTTCGGAGAGCCCACCTCCGCACCGGCGTGGAAGAACCTGCCGTCCTGGGCCGTCATCCCGACCGGCGACAAGGCGGCCGGCAGCGACGTCCTGCGGACCATGGCCGCACGAGCCGGCGCCACGGTGACCGAGGCGGAGGGCTCCCACGTGATCATGATCTCCCAGCCGCAGGTCGTCACCGGGGTCATCCGGCAGGCGCTCCAGGCCGTCTCGGCGTAGCGGTCGCCTGCCGCTCGGGCGGTCGTGACCGCGCCGCGGTCACGACCGCCCGACCGCGTCCGGCTCAACCGGGGGCGCCCTCCGCGGGGGTCATCCGCAGCAGCCGGACCCCGGTCATCTCCAGGCGCAGGCCCGCCGCGTCGGAGGCGCACCGGAGCACGACCTGCATGCAGCTCGGGCACCGGACGACGAGGGCAGGCGCGTCGGCGTAGACCAGGTGCTCCCCCAGCGGCGCCGGACGTCCGCAGTGCGCGCAGGTCGACACCGCCGCCGTCGGGTCCACCGCGAAGACCTCACGCAGGACACCGCCCGCCGCGTTGCCGTCCAGGCGACGGTCACCGGGCTCCGGGACACCGGTCACGGGGCACACCTCCGATCCGCTCCATGCCTGCTCGTCCTCCATGCTGCTCGTCATCGATCAGTCCAGCCGGGGGGCCAGCCGTCGTCGTCCTCGGGGACGACGTGCACCGCCCCCTCCTCGGCGGAGGCCGCCCCCGAGTCGATGCCCACGTCGAGGGCGTACAGCTCCGGCTCGACGTCCCCCCAGCGCTCGACGGTCTCCACCAGCCGCCCCGCGCGGCGGCCGCCGACCTCGTCGTCGATGAGCTCCCCGTCGGTGTCGGAGACGTCCCCCAGTCCGTCGCCCTCGTCCTGCTGCGGCTCCGGGACCTCGCGGGCGAGTCGACCCGCCAGGCCCTCACCGGCCAGCTCCTCGCGCTCGGTGGTCCCCCAGTCCGTGACCGCCCACGGGCGCTCGGCCGGGGACCAGCCGGTGTCCAGCACGTCGGCGACACCGCCCAGGTCCTCGAGGGTGTCCTGCGGCTCCAGGACGCCGGAGTCCTCCTCGGGATCGGTCCCGTCGGTGCCGAAGACGAACGGGTCCACCGCACACCTCCTCGCCCCCGGGCCGGAGCCGCGGCGAACGCCTCCCAGGGGCCGCCCACCCGTGTCCCGCCGGTCACCGTGGCAGCACCGGCCACGTCGGCGCATCGGTCATCCGACTGGAGGTCCGCGGGGCCCCCCGGGTCCGAGGTCCCTGGTGTCCCGACCACGGATGAGAGACACTCTCACTGATCCGCGGACGACCGGACCAGGGACCCTCCTCCACGGAGGGCTCGCATCCCGACACCCTCGGGGGACGCGGGAGGGGACTCTGTTGCCAGACGCGCTCGCCGCCGTCCGCACCACCGACACGGGCCTGATCGGCCGCTCGGCCGAGTCCTCGGAGCTCACCGCCTTCCTCGACCGGGCGCTGGGCACCGGCGCGGTCCTCCTGGTGACCGGGGAACCCGGCGTCGGGAAGACCCTGCTGCTGGAGACCACCGCGCGGGATGCGGCGGCGTCCGGTGCCACGGTCGTCCACGCTGCCGGCGTCGAGTTCGAGGCCGAGGTGGGCTTCGCGGGCCTCAACCAGCTCCTGCTGCCCCTCCTCGGCGAGCTGGAGACGCTCCCCGAGCCCCACCGGGAGGCGCTGGTCGTGGCCCTCGGTCTGGGTGCGGGGCCACCGCCGCACCGGCTGCTCGTCTCGGCCGCCGTCCTGGGGCTGCTCACGCGGGCGGCGGAGTTGCGTCCGGTGCTCGTCGTCGTCGACGACGTGCCGTGGTTGGACCGGCCGAGCGTCCGGGTCCTCGGCTTCGTCGCCCGACGGCTGGACCGCAGCCGGATCGGCCTGCTCGCCGCGGCACGGACGGGCAGCGACTGCGACCTCCTGCAGGCGGGTCTGCCCCAGCTCGAGGTGCCCCCGCTGGACGACGACGCCGCCACGGAACTGCTGCGGGCCCGCTTCCCCGAGCTGGACGCACGGATCCGCCGGCGCGTCCTCGAGGCGTCGGAGGGCAACCCGCTCGCCCTGCTGGAGCTCCCCGCGGTCATGAGCGAGGCGCAGCGCACCGGGGTCGATCCCCTCCCGTCGGCGCTGCCGCTGAGCAGCCACCTGCAGCGGGTCTTCGCCCGGCAGCTCACCGACCTGCCCGACCGGACCCGGGGACTGCTGCTGCTCGCAGCCCTGGAGGGGACGGGAGACCTCCGGGTCCTGCGTGCGGCGGCCGCCACCGAGGGGTGGCTCGACGACCTGGCGCCGGCCGAGCGGGCACGGCTGCTGCGCATCGACCTCGCTGCGGAGCGGGTGACCCTGCGGCACCCGCTCATCGGGTCGGCGGCGGTCGCGCTGTCGACGAGCGGTGAGCTCCGACGGGCGCACGGCGCCCTGGCCGACGTCCTGGTCGACCGGCCGGAGGAGTGCGCCTGGCACCTCGCCGAGGCCGTCGTGGGCGCCGACGCCCACGCCGCCGACCTCCTCGAGACCGCGGCGCACCGCGCGCGGCACAAGGGGGACGCCGTCCGTGCGGTCGACGCCCTCCTCCGGGCCGCAGACCTCACCCCGAGCGGTCCCGACCGCGCCCGCCGGCTGGCGGCCGCCGCGTTCGTGGGTGCCGACACGACCGGGGACCTGCGCAACGTGCCCCAGCTGCTGTCCGCGGCCCGCACGGCCGACCCCCGGACGGCGGGGTCCCTGGAGATGGCGGTGGCCGCCGCCCACCACCTGCTCAACGGGGACGGGGACGTCGACACGGCGCACCGCATGCTCGTGCGTGCCGTCGAGTACGCGCTGGACCACGGGTCCGGTGCGGCCACGGTCGAGGACGCGCTGCACAGCCTCATGCTGGTGTGCCACTTCGGCGGCAGGGACGAGCTCTGGCGCCCCCTCGAGTGGGCGCTCGAGGTCCTGGGACCGGACGTCCCGCCGGTGCTGGCGGTGTCGTGCTCGGTCTTCGCCGACCCCGTCCGCGCGGCACCGGCGGCGCTCGAGCGGCTCGACGAAATCATCCTCTCCGCGCACACCGGCGTCGATCCCACCCACGTGGTGCGCGTGGGCATGGCCGCCCTCTACGCGGACCGGCTCTCCGACTGCCGGCAGGCGCTCCGGAGGGTGGTCAGGGACGGGCGGGAGGGCGGCGCGGCCGCCTCGGCCGTCAACGCCCTCGTGCTGCTCTGCCACGACGCGCTGGACGGCGGTCGCTGGCACGAGGCCGCACGCGCGGCCGAGGAGGGGCGCGCCTGGGGTGAGCAGCTGGGCTACCGGCTCGTCACGCTGTCCGGCGTCTACTGCTCGGCCCTCCTCGCCGCGGCGCGGGGGGACGACGGGACGGCGGAGGCCCTCGCCCGCGAGCTCGTCGCGTGGTCGGCGCCGAGAGCGATCCGCCTGCTCGAGGACTTCGCCCACCACGTCCGCGGGCTGACCGCGCTGGGGCGCGGTGACTTCGAGGACGCCTACCGGGAGCTGAGCGCCGTCAGTCAGGCCGGCGGCTTCGCCCCCCACGCTCCCGTCGGCCTCACCGTCGCCATGGACCTGGTGGAGGCGGCCGTGCGCACGGGCCGGCGTCCCGAGGCCGCGGCGCACGTGGCGGCCATGGAACGGTCCGCCGTCTTCACCGGCCGCCCGAAGCTCGCCCTCGTGCGGGCCGGCTCGGCAGCTCTGGTGGCGTCGGGGGAGGAGGCGTCGCGGCGCTTCGAGCAGGCCCTGGCCGTCCCCGGGGCCGAGAGGTACCCCTTCGAGCACGCGCGGGTCCGGCTCGCCTACGGCGAGCACCTGCGCCGCAGCCGCGCGACGAACGCCTCCCGCGTGCAGCTGACCGCGGCGCTGGAGACCTTCCGGGACCTCGGGGCGCGACCGTGGGCCACGCGGGCGTCCAACGAGGTGCTGGCGACCGGGCTGACCCACCGCGGAGCCACCACCGACCGGGGAGCCGGCGCCCTGACCGCACAGGAGCACCAGATCGCCATGCTGGCCGCCTCGGGCCTGTCGAACAAGCAGATCGGCAGCCGGCTGTACCTGTCGCCACGGACGGTCGGGGCCCACCTCTACCGGGTCTTCCCGAAGCTGGGCATCAGTTCCCGGGCCGCGCTGAGGGACGCCCTGAGCAGCACCGCGCCCGACGCGGCCGGGAGGCCGGCGGGAGGCCGCGACCGCTGAGGGTGCCGTGGTCCTTTGACTGATGCCCTGGCCGCTCACGGCGGGCAGGGTCGGCACCGCTGGCGGGGACGTCCGGGAGGAGCCGTCGTGTCACTGGTCTCTCGAGGGTTCGGTCGGCGGGGGCAGCGCCGGGACGAGCGACTGCCCCCGGGGCAGTACGACGCCGGTGACCTCTTCCCCGTGCTGTCCGCCGGTCCGACGCCGCACACGCCGCAGAGCGAGTGGGACCTGACGCTGCAGGGCGAGGTGGACGGCCCGCGGCGCTGGACCTGGGACGAGTTCCGGGCACTGCCGCGCGAGGCGGTCTCGGTCGACATCCACTGCGTCACCAAGTGGTCGAAGTTCGACACCCGCTGGGAGGGCGTCGCGGTCGACACGCTGCTCGCCGACGTCCGGACCGAGGCCGAGTACGCCCTCGCCTTCAGCGACGGCGGGTACACCACCAACCACCGGCTGAACGACCTGACCGACGGCCGGGCGTGGGTGGTCGACACCTACGACGGGCAGCCGCTCGCACCCGAGCACGGGGGGCCGGTCCGGCTGCTGGTCCCCCACCTCTACTTCTGGAAGAGCGCCAAGTGGTTCCGCGGGTTCGCACTGAGCCGGTTCAACGAGCCGGGGTTCTGGGAGACGTTCGGCTACCACGATCGCGGGGACCCATGGCTCGAGCAGCGGTACAGCGGCGACTGAACTGGCTGCGCGCCACGGTCCTCGAGAACCGCCCCGAGACCGCCCGCGTCCACCGGCTCCTCTTCGACGTCCCCGGCTGGCCGGGCCACCTGCCCGGCCAGCACGTCGACCTGCGGCTGACCGCCGAGGACGGCTACACGGCCCAGCGCAGCTACTCGGTGGCCTCCGCCCCCGAGGACCCCCGGCTGCACCTGCTGGTCGAGCGGTTCGAGGGTGGTGAGGTCTCGCCGTACCTCACCGACGAACTGCGCCCCGGCGACCTGCTGGAACTGCGCGGCCCCATCGGCGGGTACTTCGTCTGGTCGTCCGCCGTGGACCGGGACGGGGGGCGGGCCGAGGGCCGCCGCCCCGTGCAGCTCGTCGCGGGTGGCGCCGGTGTCGCCCCGTTCCTCGCCATGCTCGACCACCACCGGCGCACGGGCGGGTCCACGCCGGTGCGGCTGCTGTACTCGGCACGCACCGCCGACGACGTCCTCGCCCCCGACGTCCTGGGCCCGCAGACGACGATCACCCTGACCAGGGAGGCACCTCCCGACTGGAGGGGTCTGACCGGCCGGATCGACCGCCGCATGCTGGAGGCGCAGACCTTCGCGCCCACCACCCGGCCGCGGGTCTTCGTGTGCGGCCCCACGTCCTTCGTCGAGAGCACCGCCACGACCCTCGTCGACCTCGGTCACGACCCGTCGTGGATCAGGCTCGAGCGCTTCGGCGGATCCAGCGATCGGGCGTAGCGGAGCGGCCACCGGA
Source organism: Geodermatophilus sp. (assembly GCA_035639575.1). GTDB lineage: Bacteria > Actinomycetota > Actinomycetes > Mycobacteriales > Geodermatophilaceae > Geodermatophilus. The sequence continues at coordinate 8,837 of DASQXT010000480.1, read as the reverse complement.
TGGGCGCCGTTGGGGAGGGCAGCGGCGCGGGTACCCCGGTGCCGTTCCGGTCCGCTGGACCGGAGCAGGGGCCGGCGAGCCCCGGCCCCTGGCCACGCTCCGACCGGGGAGGGATCCCTGTGACCCAGCAGCTGACCAGCCTGACGCTGGACGACGCCCGCCGCATCGTCGCGGCCGGCGAGGCGCGCGCCGCGGAGATCGGGCAGCCGATGAACATCGCCGTCGTCGACGCGGGGGGCGACCTCGTCCTGCACGTCCGGATGGACGGCGCCTGGCGCGGCAGCGTCGACATCGCCATCAACAAGGCGTTCACCGCCCGCGCGTTCGACACCACCACCGCCGAGCTGGCCGAGCTGGCCACGCCGGGCGGCCCGTTCTACGGCATCCAGGCGTCCAACAACGGAAAGGTGATGGTGTTCGCCGGCGGTGCCCCGGTGCGGGCCGACGGCGTCATCGTGGGCGCGGTCGGGGTGAGCGGCGGCACCGGTGAGCAGGACACCGCGGTGTGCGAGGCGGCCACGGGCGGCTTCTGACCTCCGGCTCCTACACCGGCAGCCGGCTGGCCCGGCGCAGGGCGGCCAGTCCGTCCGGCGTCCCGGGCCAGTGCCGGTCGAGCGCGGCCGGCCCGGCGTGGCGGACCACCGAGCGCAGCACGAGGGCGACCACGATCGCGTCGTCGGCGTGGCCGAGCACCGGCACGAAGTCGGGCACCAGGTCGAACGGCAGCGCCAGGTAGCCCAGCAACAGCCACAGCCGCACCCGGACGCCGCGGGGCAGCGTGCCGTCGCCGGCCAGCCGGTGCACGAGCCTGAGCACGTCGGGCAGCAGCCGCAGCAGCTCCCGCAGTCGCAGGTCGTCCGGGCGGGTCGCCCACAGCACGGCCATCAGGACCAGCCAGCACAGCAGCAGGCCCCCCAGCACCCCGACCAGCGTCCACGCCCAGTCCGGCATCCGCCGCCACCTCTCCACCGCCCCGCACCGCGAGCACCGTCCTGGAGAGGGTCCTCCCTCATCCCAGCTCGGCCGGGACCCCCCCGAACGCGACGAGGCTGACCACCCAGTACACGACGTAGAGCGCGAGCAGGGTGCCGCCGTGCCACCGCGTCAGCCGGCCGGTGGAGAGCAGGTAGGCGGCCAGGGCGGTGAGGACGACGAGCGCGGGCAGGTGCCAGGTGAGCACGTCCGGACCGACGACGATGCCCCCGGCCAGGAGGGTGATGCCCAGCTTCCCGGTGACGGAGAAGACGACGCTGCCGATGACGTTGCCGACCCCGATCTCCGGCACGCCCCTGCGGAAGGGCTCCACCGTCAGGACGACGTCCTCCATGGTGAGGACGGCGGTGACGATCGTGGCGCCGAACACCGTGCCCTCGAGCCGATAGGCCGCCAGGATCCCCTCGGTCCCGGTGCTCACCGTCGCCGCGCCGACGACGAGGCCGGCGAGCGCGACCACCGCCAGCCCGAGGTGGGCCCAGCCGGGCAGGTCGCGCTCCTCGGTGCGGGGCGCCTCCTCGACGACCTGCTGCGCCCGTCCGGCGCCGGTCCGTGCTCCCGCCCCGACCGGCGGGTCCTGCCGCACACCCGGTCCTGCCCCGCACGGGGACGTCGCGTCGTCCCCGTCCTCGGCCCCGTTCCCGGCGACGGCGGCCTCGCACACCTCCACGTCGCGGAAGACCGCGACGCTCCGGCGGAGCTCCCGGGCGGCGACGTAGGTGACGAACAGGACGAACAGCCCCAGGAGCAGCAGTCCGTCGGTCACCGTGAGCGGTCCGGCGAGCGTGACCGCGACCATCACCAGCGGTGCGGCGGCGAACAGGACGAGGTAGTCGCGCGGGATGTCGACCGCGCTGGGCCGGACGACCGCGGCCACCGCGAGGACGACCCCGGTGAACGACAGCGCCGTCCCGAACACGACGCCGAGCGCGACCCCGCTGAGGTCCTCCAGGTTCAGCCCGACGCCGAGCGCGATGTCGTCGAACTCCACACCGGTGAAGACGACGGCCAGCAGGAACAGCGGGATCCGCAGACCGCTCGCCGCCCCGACGAGGTGGGTGATCAGCTTCTCGGCGCTGAGCACCAGCAGCGTCGCCCCGGAGACGAAGACGAACACCGAGGTCATGTCCTGGGGCCCCTCCTCGCGACGAGCCGAGGGCGGGGGTGTCGGCCGGCGGTCACCGGCTGCGCCCGGCGGCGGGGTGTCGCCGCGGGACCAGCACGTCCGCACCGGACGGCGTCCCCTCGTCGGCGGCGGCCACCGCCTCGGCCACGAGCCCGTGGTCGGGCGAGAGGTGGCAGACCGGGTCGGTGCGGGCGGCGTCGCCGGTGAGCTGGAAGGCCTGGCAGCGGCAGCCGCCGAAGTCGAGCTCGCGGCGGTCGCAGCTGCGGCAGGGCTCGGGCATCCAGTCGGTCCCGCGGAAGCGCTGGAACAGCGGTGACCGCTCCCAGATCCACGCCAGGTCGTGCTCCCGCACGCTGGCCCGCGGCAGCGGGAGGGTGTGGGCGGTCGGGCACGGCAGGACGCCGCCGTCGGGCACCACGGTCAGCTGACGCCGTCCCCAGCCGCCCATGCAGGGTTTCGGGTACCGGCTGAAGTAGTCCGGCAGGACGTAGACGACCTCCATCCGCCCCTGCAGCCGCGCGTGGGCGGCCCGCACCACCTCCTGGGCGCGCTCCAGCTGGGCCCGGCTCGGCAGCAGCCCGCCGCGGTTGCGCAGGGCCCAGCCGTAGTACTGCGTGTGGGCCAGCTCGATCCGGTCGGCCTCCAGCTGCTCGGCGAGGTCCAGGATGCCGGCGAGCCGGTCGACGTTGTGCCGGTGCAGGACGACGTTGAGCGTGAGGGGCCAGCCCAGCTGCTTCACCAGCCGGGCGGCCGCCAGCTTGTGCTCGTACGACCGCACCCCGGCGATCCGGTCGGACACCGCCGGCTGGTCGGACTGGAGGCTGATCTGCACGTGGTCCAGGCCCGCGGCCAGCAGCTCCTCGGCGCGGCGCGGCGTCAGCCCGAGCCCGCTGGTGATCAGGTTGGTGTACAGGCCCAGCTCGCCGGCGCGCTGCACGATCCCGGCCAGGTCGCGGCGCAGCAGCGGCTCACCGCCGGACAGGTGCAGCTGCAGCACGCCCAGCTCCCTGGCCTCGGCCAGCACCCGGAGCCACTCCGCCGTGGTCAGCTCGTCGGCGTAGGCGTCGAGGTCGAGCGGGTTGGAGCAGTAGGAGCAGTGCAGCGGGCAGCGGTAGGTGAGCTCGGCCAGCAGCCCGAACGGCCGCTCCACGGCCGGCCCGTCCACGGCGCTAGGCACGGCCGACCTCCGCGTCCCGGGTCGCCAGGCAGCGCCGGGCGGCGAGGCGGTCGAGGAACGCGCGCACCTCGTCGTCGTCCACCGAGGCGTACCGGCCCCGCAGCTCGGCCAGGATCTCGGTCACCGTCCGCTGGCCGTCGCACAGCTCCAGGACGGCCGCGCCCGTGCGGTTCAGGACGGTGACCGCCTCCGGCGTCAGCAGCACGTGCCGTCCGCGGGCCGGGTCGAACCCCATCCGCACGTGGCGGGCCAGCCGGGGGCGGTCACCACCGCTGACGGTCGGCACAGGCGAGGTCGATCGCATCGAGCATGCTCCAGAGGACGTCGCACTTGAAGGACAGGGCCGCCAGGGCGGCCGCCTGCTGCTCCGGCGTCCGGCAGTGCTCCGTCACCACCTCCAGGGCGTGCGCGGAGTCGCGGGGCGCCTGCGTCAGGCGGGCGCGGAAGTAGGTGAGTTCCTGCGGGTCGATCCAGGTGTAGTGGCGCTCGAAGGCGGCGAGGCGCTCGGCCATCAGGTCCGGCGCGAACAGCTCGGTCAGCGAGGAGGCCACCGCCTCGACCCAGGGCCGGGTGCGGGCGAAGGTGACGTAGGCGTCGACGGCGAACCGCACCCCCGGGACGACGTGCCGCTCGTCCTCCATCTCGCCCCTGGTCAGCCCGACCGCCTCGCCGAGGCGCAGCCAGGCCTCGATGCCCCCCTCGCCGTCGGCCGTGCCGTCGTGGTCGACGATGCGCCGCAGCCAGCGGCGGCGGACCTCGCGGTCCGGGCAGTTGGCGAGGATCGCGGCGTCCTTGCGCGGGATGGCCGCCTGGTAGCAGAAGCGGTTGGCCACCCAGCAGCGGATCTGCTCGGGGTCCAGCTCCCCGGCGTTCATCCTGCGGTGGAAGGGGTGCTGGTCGTGGTAGCGCCGCGAGTGCTCGCGCAGCGCGGCCACGAACTCGTCGGTCGCCGTGCCGGTCGGGTCGGTCAGCGTCATGTGGGCCTCACACCTCCAGGTCCAGCCCGTCCACGGCGACCTCCAGGCCGTGCTGCTCGACCGCGCGCCGCTCGGGCGAGTCCTCGAGGAGGATCGGGTTGGTGTTGTTGACGTGGACGTAGACGCGGCGCTCGATCGGCAGCGCGGCGAGCTGCTCGAGGCTGCCCCCGGGGCCGCTGATCGGCAGGTGCCCCATCTCGCGGGCCGTCCGGCTGCCGCGCCCGAGCCGGACCAGCTCGTCGTCGGACCAGCAGGTGCCGTCGACGAGCAGGCAGGCGCAGTCCTCGAGCTGGGCGCACACCGCCGGGGTCAGCTCCTGCAGCACCGGCAGGTGCACCAGCGCCCGGCCGCTGCGCTCGTCGGTGAGGCGGTAGCCGACGACCCGCCCCTCCCGGGGGCCGGAGCCGAAGCGCGGGCGCTTGGTCGTGGGGACGTCGAAGGCCCGGTAGGACAACCCGTCGCCGAGCGGCACGTCCGCGCCCGGCACGACCGGCCGCCACTGGACCGGGCAGTAGGCCTCGAGCGTCCGCAGCAGCGCCGTCCCGTCGTACAGCGTGTCGCGGGTCGCCTCGGTGGCGTGCACGACGAGGCCGCCCCCCTCGCGGAGCAGCAGCAGCCCGAGCGTGTGGTCCAGCTCCGCGTCGGTGAGCAGCACGCCCTGCAGCGGCACCTCCCCGGCCCCGTCGGGGTGCAGGTCGGGACAGGACCCGAGCTGGGCACGGACGTCGGGTGAGGCGTTGAGCAGGGTCCACCGCCGGCGGTCCGCGCTCACCGCGACCGACGACTGGGTGCGCGGCCGGGCCGGCCGCGACCCGTCGCGCACCGCCCGGCACGGGGGGCAGGCGCAGTTCCACTGCGGGAACCCGCCGCCCGCCGCCGAACCCAGCACCCGCACCCACATGTCGACCGGTGGTCCTCCCTGCCGTGGGGAGACGGAGAGGCGCCGGACCGCACCGCCCGACGCCTCTCCGCCCGGATCCGTCTAGTCCCAGTCCTCCTGGACGCCCATGTAGGCGGTCGCCTCAGCGGACACCCGGATCTCCTCGAAGGAGGGGGCCTCCCACTCCTCGGTGCAGAGCGGGGAGACGCGCAGCTCCTGGTCCATCGCCGTCACCTCCCCCCTGCCGAGTCGATGTCCTCGGGAAGCGAGAAGACGAACATCGCCTGGCCGTGCGGGCCGCCCATCATCCCGGGCAGGAACCCCTCGACCCAGGCGCCCCAGCCGACGGGGACGGCGACGTACTGCTTGCCCTCGACGCTGTAGGTGATCGGGCTGCTGTGGTGGCCGCTGCCACAGTTGAACTGCCACAGGAACTCACCGCTGCGGGCGTCGAGCGCGACGAACTGCCCGGCCGGCGTGCCGGCGAACACCAGGTCGCCCGCCGTGGTCAGCGTCGAGGCGCACATCGGCAGGTCGTTGCGCCAGCGCCACACCTCCTCGCCGTCGGCGTTGAACGCCGTCACCGAGCCGGCCATGTCCTCGGCGTCCACGATCACGGCGGCGCCCCAGTAGGGGATGCCCTCCTTGAACTCCCGGCGCCGTCGGGCGACCCTCGCCCCGGTGTCCTGCACCGGGACGTAGAACAGCTGCGTCCTCGGGTTGTACGACGCGTGGGTCCACTCCTTCGCCCCGGCCGGACCGGGGTAGAAGTGCACCTCCTCGCCCTCCTTGTCGGGGTAGATCCGGGGCGTCACCTGCCCGTCGGGGCTGATCTCGCCCCAGGTGATCCGGTCGACGAAGGGGAAGATCCGCACCCGCTCGCCGGTGGTGCGGTCCAGGACGAAGCAGTACCCGTTCTTGTCGAAGTGGGCCAGGAGCTTGCGCCCGTCCTGCTCGAACAGGATGCACTCCATGTTGGAGTCGTAGTCCCACAGGTCGTGCGGGGTGCACTGGTAGTGCCAGCGGATCTCACCGCTGTCGGCGTCCACCGCGATCACGCTGTCGGTGTAGAGGTTGTCGCCCGGCCGGACCTCGCCGTCGAAGTCGGGCGCCGGGTTGCCGGTCCCCCAGTACAGGAGGTTGGTCTCCGGGTCGAAGGTGCCGGTGATCCAGCCGTTGGCACCGCCCCGCGCCCAGGCCTCCCCCTCCTGCGGCCAGGTCTCCGAGCCCGGCTCGCCGGGCTTGGGGATCGTGTAGCACCGCCAGACCCGCTCCCCGGTCTCCATGTCGTAGGCGTCGAGGTGGCCGCGCACCCCGAACTCGCCGCCGGAGCTGCCGACGACGACCCGGTCCTTCACGACCAGCGGGGCGACCGTGAGGCTCTCCCCCGCCCGCACGTCGCCGCTGGTGACGTCCCACAGGCACTCACCGGTGGTCGCGTCGAGGGCGAGCACGTGGGCGTTGAGCGTGCAGACGAAGACCTTGCCGTTGGCCACGGCGACCCCGCGGTTGACGTTGCCGCAGCACAGCGAGACGTCGAACGGGATCGCGTGCTTGTACTGCCACAGCAGCTGCCCGGTCTTGGCGTCGAGCGCCCAGACCCAGCCGTCCCACCCGGAGACGTACATGACGCCCTCGACGACGATCGGGCAGTTCTCGAAGGCGTAGGTCGACTGGCCCGCGTGCAGCCCGTGGGGCGAGAAGCTGAACACCCACGCCGGGGTCATGCGGACGACGTTCTCCGTCGTGATCTGGTCCAGCGGGCTGTACCGCTGCCCGTCGTAGGCGCCGTAGTAGGTGAGCCAGTTCTGCGGCTCCGAGCGGGCGTCGAGGATGCGTTCGTACGTGACGTCCTGGACCACCGGCGGCGCGGTCCCGGGCGCGGTGGTCAGGGACCCGAAGTCGACGGCCGGCGGGGCCTCTCCGTACTCGATGTCGGTCCTGTCCTGGATGTCGGTCATTGACCCAGTCCTGTCTACGGTCGGGGCTGCTTCGGGCGGTCGAGGCGGGCGGACTCCGGGACGTCGCCCTTGACGACGATCGCCCCGATCAGTCCCCGGCCCTCGTCGTTGCCGATGTTGGAGCTGAACCAGTAGTAACCAGGGCCGTCGAGGGTGACGGACATGGTCCCGCGCGTGTAGTTCGGCAACCACATCCACTTGCTGTCGCCGTTGCTCGGCACGAGCGCGCAGTGCGTGTTCTGGTCGTCGTTGACGAACTCGATGTCCAGGTGCCCCCCGTGGGGCAGGACGAGGACCGAGGGGTCCCAGATCAGCTGGTCGGGCACGATCCGGATCCGGGCGCGCATCCGGCCGTCGGCGCCCTCCTCGGCGTGCCCGATGTTCCCGGTGGCCAGCAGCCGGCCGATCGTCGCCTGGTTCTGCCCGTCCAACCCGAGATCGTGCAGCGCCGAGGATCGCTCCGATGCGGTGGTCGTCATCGACCTTCCCTCCTGGTTGTGTCGAAGCGGACTGATGGGGTGTCTGCCGTGCCGGGGACGGTCACGGCCAGGCCCCCGGACGACGGACCGCCGTCCCGCGCTCGGTCGCCACCTGGGTGGCCATGGCACCTCCTCCTCTGGCTGCTGCAGCCGCGCGACGATCAGGCGGCGTCGGGTCTGAGCACGACCTTGGTGAAGCCGTCGACGCGCTGGTCGACCATCTGGTACGCATCCGGCGCCTCGTCGAGCGGCAGCTCGTGGGACACCACGAAGCCCGGCCTGGCCCGACCCTCGGTGATCAGGTCGCGCAGCTGCCGGTCGTAGCGCCTGGCGTGGGCACGTCCGGTGCCCAGCCGCAGGCCCTTGTCGACCAGCGTGCCGATCGTGACGAGCAGCGTGCCGGGTCCGGCGTCGGGGACGAGCCCGTCCGGTCCACGGCGCACGCACGGGCCCGGGACGCCGAGCCCGCCGGTGGGCCGCACCGTGCGCACGAGCTGGTCGAGCACCGCCACGGGCTCCTCGCCCCCGCCGGTCTCGATGGGGACCGGGAAGCCGACGGCGTCCACCCCCGTGTCGGTGCCCTCGCCGCCGGTGAGGTCCCTGATCTGCTGCGCCGGGTCGCCGGCGGAGGGGTCCACGGCGACCGCCCCGATGTCCCGCGCCATGGCGAGTCGCTCGGGGCGGCCGTCGACCACGAAGACGCCCGACGCGCCGCAGAGCAGCGCGCAGTACGCGGCCATCAGGCCCACCGGCCCGGCGCCGTAGACCGCCACGGTCCCGCCCGGCGAGAGGCCCGCGAGGCGGCAGCCGTGGTAGCCGGCGGGGAAGACGTCGGAGAGCAGGACGTAGTCGGACTCGTGGTCGGTGCCGTCGGGCAGCGGCAGGCAGTTGACGTCCGCGTACGGGACCCGCAGGTACTCCGCCTGGCCACCGGCACACGGGACCGGGGCGACGCCGCCGTACGGGCTCCCCGCACGACCGGCCGGGGCGACCGTGAGGCACGAGCCGCTGGAGCCGGCCCGGCAGTTCCGGCAGAAACCGCAGGCCACGGTGAACGGCATCACGACGCGGTCGCCCTGCTCCAGCCCGGTGACGCCGGCGCCCACCTCCTCGACGACGCCGAGGTTCTCGTGGCCGACCACGGTGCCCGGCTCGGCGCCGGCCCGCCCCTCGTACAGGTAGAGGTCGGCTCCGCAGATGCACGTCGACGTGATCCGCACGACCGCGTCGTTCGGCTGCTCGAT